>JAAYKT010000091.1 GCA_012522255.1 Clostridiales bacterium | reverse complement strand
TGTTTTTCCTTATAAAGATCCGGATCTATGGTGAGTTTCATACTCCCGTCTAAAGTTTCTTGTTTTGTAATGGTTCCGTCGAAGTCTATAAACATTATCTTTTCATACATAAATTCGCCTCCTGAAAATAATGTCAGGCATATCAGATGCTAATAAAAACACCCTTGGGTGTCATTCTGTGAGAATTGAAGAATCTTTGCACCTGCCCTTTGTCCCTGAACTCTTGCTTCTTGTTGTTTTGTCGGGGTATTCCTATATGGTCTTTGGACCGAATGAGCAACACTGTAGCGAACCGTTCCACCACTGATATTCTACGGAAAAGGATCAAGATCCTTCGCTGAAGCTCAGGATTACAAAACGCAGCCTTTTCGTAGTCTTCCCTTGCACTATAGCCATTATATATTGAAAATGTCGCTGATGTCTTCGTCTGCGATGGCTCTTGATGTCTTTTTACGTGACTTTTTTAACAGCTCTTTGGATTTTTCCTCCACAGCTTCCGAAATAAGCTCATCTATTTTAGCGTCTCTAAGAATAAATAATAACTCAGGGCTATTGTCAATGCGTGCGCCTATACCATACAAAACCGGTGCCACATGTTTGCACATGCTTGCCCAATCAGGACAAGAACATGTAAAGCCGATTTCATCCGGTGAAGGAAATAACCCTGTGCCTTTTGCAGTCAAAAGCTGTGAAAGCTCTTTTGGGAATTTACCTTCTATGAGTTCCTCTAAGGATTCGATTTTACCTTGACAATCTTTCACTATGCTTTGCCAGGTTTTCTTTTTCAAGGGTTCGATATGAACTTTTACTTCATAAGGTTTCACTCTTGTTCCCTGGACTAAGGCTTCAACCTCGCATTCTTTTATCTTTAGATCCAGTACCATTCCATTTTTTAAATAACTTTTGCCTCTCCCAATGCGGTTCTCATAATCAGAATATCTTTCCAAATTATCATTCCAGGACTTGCCCCACCAACTTTTCGCAATTTTGCTTCCCTCAATGATCACCGGCTGTATTTCCGGACTGTTTTTCTTTTTAGTGAGCTTTAGCAGGCTTTTATCCCTTTTGAGTTTTAGCTCTCCTACAGTTACGTGTTTTTTGTAGCCACTGCTATAATAAGACATAAATGCTTCCTCCTAATTTATACTGAAAGTTTAAATAGTTCCATCAATTGTTTATTATTCAACTCTGTTATCCAGTTTTCCTTTGCGTCGGATATTATATCTTGAGAAAGTTTTATTTTATCTTCAATCATCAAATCAATCTTTTCCTCAATAGTGCCTTTGGTAATGAATTTATGGACTATTACATTTTTCCTCTGACCTATTCTAAAAGCCCTGTCAGTGGCCTGATTCTCAACTGCCGGATTCCACCAACGGTCGAAATGTATCACATGATTTGCTGAAGTCAGATTTAGTCCCACGCCACCCGCCTTAATGGATAATACCATAAAAGGAACATATTCTTCCCCCTGAAACTTATCAACTATTTCCTTCCTTTTTTTTACCGAGGTACTACCATGAAGTACAAGTCCTTTGTGATGAAATATTGATTCTAAAAAAGTTCTTAAGGGCTCTGTTATTTCTTTAAACTGTGTGAATATCAACACTCTTTCTCTTTTTTCATATATAGTTTCACAAATTTCCCTCAATCTTTCATATTTACCGCTCTCCTCCTCAGCGTAACAATTCTGTCCCAAGTATTGATCCGGATGATTGCAAATCTGCTTAAATTTCATCAAAGCAGATAAGACAAGACCTTTTTTTGAAATCCCTTCATCCACAGACTCCAACTTTTCTCCTAATTCTTTAATTAGAGAACTGTAAAGCACTGTTTGTTTTTTACTGAGGCTTGAGTAGGTTTTCATTTCTATCTTGTCCGGTAAATCGGATATAACTTTTTTATCCGTCTTCAATCTTCTTAAAATAAAGGGGCTTACCACTTGTTTTAACCTGTTATAACCTTGATGCTTTTCCTTAAGTTTTTTAGTAAAGTCACCAAACTCTTTTGAACTGCCTAATAAACCCCTGTTCAAAAAATCAAATATTGACCATAGGTCGGAAAGTCTATTTTCAATAGGTGTGCCGGTCATCACTATTCTAAAGTTTGATTTTAGAGCTTTTACCTTTTTGGTTTGTTTTGTTGCCGGGTTTTTGATGGCCTGAGCCTCGTCAAGGATTATAATGTCCCAAAGCATATCCTTCAGCCAATCAATTTTTAATACCATGCCATAAGTAGTTATGAAAACATCGGTGTCATCAAAGTTTATTATTTCGTCCTTATCCAATACCTTTGTCTCTGACGGGTGCAAGATCAAGTAGTTAAGATTTGGTGCAAATCTATCTATCTCAGTCTTCCAGTTTCCTATAAGAGATGCTGGAATAATCAGCAAAGTTTTTAGATTGCTCTGCCTTTTCAAATAATTAAGCAAAGCAAGGGTTTGAACAGTTTTACCCAATCCCATATCATCAGCGAGGCAAGCCCCCAGCCTTAGCTCTTTCATAAAGTTAAGCCAGTTTAAACCTGTTTGTTGGTATGGTCGCAAAACTGCTCTGAAATTATCATTGCAATCAATAGCTTTAATAGTATCAGGCATTATCAATTGGTTTAGCACCTTTTTTAGCCATTCCCCGTTGGTTATTTCAAATTCGAAATCCTCATCGTCAATTCTCAGCATTTTCTCACCGGTTAATTGAAATCGCATAGCCTCTATTATATTAAAATCACCATCACCCATAAGCTTTTGTGCCTGTTCATAAGCTTTTAGGACTTCTTTTAACTTTTCGTGATTTACTTCAATCCATTTTCCTTTTATAAAAGCCAATCCTTCTGTTTCTGCAAGAAGCTTTTTTAACTCTTCGGCGGAAATTTCTTCTCCCCCCATAGTAATCTCCGCTTTAAAATCCAGAATTGCCTCGTAACCTAAATGAGAAGGAGTTTTATCGCCTATATTTATTGATATTCCTGCTTTATTCGATCGATATTTCCACCAATTAGGTATACGGCATAAAATACCTGACTCCTCGTATAAAGGGACTTCATGTAAAAAGGTGTAGGCTTCATCAGATGTAAGATTTATAGGGTAAAATATTTCTCCGGACTGTAACAGCCCCGCTGTAAAGGGGCTTTTTTGTGCTGCTCTATTGACAGTGGACAAAAGTGTCAACATCTTTCTGCTGTTTTTTCCATAATCCAATAATGCATTTTTAAGAGGTAAATGTTTTGTTGTATTACCCACAGCACCTTCCATAGAATATGTAGCCATAAAAGCAAATGGAAAGTCCTCATTCTTACTCTCTACAAGATGAAAATATACACGCCCGGCAAGGTTAATATTAGAATTATATGATAAGAAAAAATCTGAAACGCTGCCGTCATAGTATTTAATGGTTTTAGAAAAAATCATGTTAAGCCTTGCCCATATGGAGCGAAGCCAGTCTTCATCCAAATTTTCCATGCCGCTCATATAGGGTGCCTTTTTTATAAGCTCATGTATATCTTCACTCTCAAGTGTTACTTTAGCTTTTTCTCGAAGTAATTCAATGTAAGGTTCTTTTGTTAGTTTTTTTATTAATCGGGATGCAATACTTTGAATAAAATATAAGGACTCGGACATGGGAACTTTTTCATGGCTAAATCCTAAAAATATCAGACTTTCCTCAGGATCCTTTAAATAACGTCTATAAAATTCATTTTGAAAATCTATTTGCCCTTTTCCTACAGAATTTTGTTGTTCTGCAAAGTATATCTCGAACTTTCCTTCCGGCTTTAGATTTATGACCATTTCAGCAGCTGTGTTCCCGACAGATATGTCTGTCGCATCAGTCAGACAGTTATTCATTTTGCACTATCTCCTATAACATTTTATCTTTAGGTTGAACAAATAATTATTGTTTATATCTTAGCAGATAGAGGATAGGATTACAACAACCCACCGCCACTGCATCAGTCACGGCTTCCGGGTATATTACTGTTCTCACGAAACAATAACTATCTAACCAAAAAATGCCCGGTACAGTAGCTACAACTGTGCCGGGCATTAGGGCTGTTATTTCATCAAATCAAAGTTTTTCATTATATCCGGGCTGAGCATTTGTGCCATACGCATTAATTCTTTATGGGTCTTTGCATATTCCATCAAATCAATACCTTTTACTGCCGCATCTATGGCTTGCCGCATAGAACGTGCTCCGGCCTCGCTGCCATCGGGATGTCCGTGAACTCCGCCACCGGCTGCTAAAATTATATCGGTACCTAAAGCATCGATACAATTCTTTACCACGAGCTGCGTTGTACCTCCGGAGCAAGCATACATCATGGGTTTAATATGCCACCAAGGCTGCGTAAAGAATTTGAAACTTCTGTAGAACATTTTATATGGTATAGGAAATTTACCCCAAGGATGACCGTTAATCTGGAAGTCACCACCTGCAAGCCTGGTTATTTTACCGATTAATAATGGTGCAGAAATACCTGTATATGTGGCACTGGCATAGGCACCGGCAAAGTCTACATGAGCTAATATGGGTACATTTATATTCGGGTCATCCGCAAGCATTTTAAGAGCACCATGTCCTGCGGTATAAGTATTCAGCATGATGGAATTAGCACCATATTCTATAGCCCTATAGGCATTATCTTTTATTTTATCAATGGAATCGGTGATGTTTACAGAATAAAGAGTATGCTCCCCTGTTTCTTCAAACACCATTTTTTCCTTTTCCATAAATCTTGTTACTCTTTCTTTAAGGGGGCAAAAGCTCCCGTCAGCCGGCAAAAGTTCATCATCTTTTATAATATCTACGCCACCCTTGGCAGCATTATAAAAAATCTCCGCACCTTCCTCAGGCGTCCACCCTATGTTCGGCTTAATCATGGCATTTAGAAGCGGTCTGTCCTTTATACCTAATACTTCTCTTAAACCTTCTACGCCGAACTTGGGGCCTTGGAATCTTTCAATATACTTTTTCGGAAAAGCGCAATCTATCATTTTTACCATACCGGAAGCTGAAATATTTCCGAATAATGTGGTTAATAGCATTGGGATATTTTCTCCAAAAATCTCTATTGGAAAAGCAATCTGAATAATGTATAAAGGTGGCAAATCCTCTACAAAGTCAGATCCCCTATCAGGCACTTCATAGATAGAAACAACCTTGGCACCGAATCTTCTTTTCTTTTCAATGGAATCTGCACCCACCTTTATCCATGTTCCCGTTGTCTGTTCATCCGCAATCGCCAAGGATAACTTTTCAATACTGCTTGTTTTGATGCGAGCTTGGTAAGTACCTATAATATAGTCATCTGAAAAAGCTACTTCAGGGAATGCGTGACCTAAATTAACCAAATCAAGTTTTTGAATCATTTATTATTTCTCCTTTCATATTGTAAATGCCACAGCGATGCCGGTATATCCCGGCACCTATCCGCTGTGTAAAGCTTATACATTCAAAGCAAGGTGTTAGAAATTGTTTTATCTATCAATATTTTTAAATACTTCATCAAAGCACCTTAGAGTTTCGGCGATGGTCTCATCATTATCAGCCATGCTGGTATAGATGCGGCTGCCTGCAAGGGTAATAACACCGTTAGCTGTCAAAGCAGCCCCGAACTCCTCAATATTATGCTGTCTTTGGGGTATCTTTTTGAAAATATCAGGATCCGTTACAGAAAGGTACATAACTCCCGATACTTCAAAATGTATAATGGAGCCTATATTCCACACCACAAAAGGAAGTTCATATTTGTCGATAAGTCCCTGTATTCCCGCACACAGCTTGTCACCGTTTTCCCCGGCTTTTCTTGCCGCGTCTTGTTCAATAATCTCTTTGATAGCAAAATATCCTGCTGCACAGCTAAGAGGGTTGGCTGTCAAAGTTCCACCGACATAGGCACGCTTCTTTCCCGCTTTAACACCAGCTGCCATGACGCTCATTATATCCTCTCTGCCCCCAACTCCACCTGCCATAGGAAAACCTCCGGATACTATCTTGCCAAAGACGGTAAGGTCAGGCCTTACATTGAAATACCCTTGGGCTCCGCCGGGGCCCGCTCTGAATGCGGTCACTACTTCATCAAAAATAAGCAAAGTATCAAATTCGTCACAAAGTTCCCTTACCTTGGCACAATAATCAAAATGTGTCATCCTGGTACCGCTTTCCGGTCCAAAGGGTTCTATAAGCACTGCTGCCGTACCGCCTTCTTTTTCGTTAGCTTCCAAAACCTTTCTCAATGATTCAATGTCACCGGGATAGCATTCTTTTGTATGAATAGTGGCTTCCTCAGGTATCCCGTGGGCTTCATAAGTTTTGGTGTAAGGAATGTGCAAACTGTAAACCAACTGGTCGCTCCATCCGTGATATGCCCCACCGGCTTTAACAATCTTTTTCTTGCCTGTAAATACCCTGGCAACACGAATTGCTGCCATGTCGGCTTCTGTACCGCTTCCGAAACAACGATATTGTTCAACCCAAGGCATATGTTCTCGTATCAACTTAGCTAATTTTAATTCATATTCATGGAATAGCCCTGTCACGGGCCCATGTTCCGCGATTATTTCAATAACCTTTTCCGTTACCGGTTTATAATTACTGCCAAGAAGCGTAGGTCCACCCGCCTGCAGATAATCCACATACCTATTACCGTCAACGTCATACAAATAAGCACCTTCAGCCCTATCTATGGCTAACGGGAATGGATAGTTAAAAGCCAAATTGTGCTGAACGCCGCCGGGAATATATTTTCTTGCTTCTTCATTTAATGCTTTTGAACCTTTGCATTTGGTTTCAAAATAATTCAAATATCGCCCCATTGCTTCGGGTTTGATTTCATACAGCCTGTCATTTATAAGCTTATCCATTTTCTCGTTTATCAAATCCACATCAGGCCATTTGGATACACTATAACCTTCTTTTTTCATCTACTATCACCTTCTTAAAATATTTTGTTTGTTTTTACTTTTACTATTTAATTTTATGGTTTACAATAATCGGTTAAGAGATTACCAGAATGTACAAATTTGAATATTCTTTCCTGTCTCTATTTATTTTTAACCATTAAGTGCTTTATATGACTTTTTATTATCCTTATAGAGGTTTTTAAATATGGGATATATTTTATTGTAAAATGAATTGTTTTTGGAATTTGGTTTATATGTGTCTGTTACTTTGATAATCTTTTTTATTTCCTTAATATCTGAGATGAGACCAAAACTAACTGCCATAAGAGCTGCCGCACCCATTGCCCCTACATGCCGAGGGTTTTCTATAGTTTCAACTTCTCTACCTAACACATCCGATAGAATTTGACATATGGTTGAAGAAATGGCACTTCCGCCGGTGAAACGAACCTTTGAAGAGGTTTTGAACGCCTTTTCGGTAGCTTCCAGCATCCATCGCATATGCATGCAAACACCCTCAATTACTGATTTGACCAAATCACCCCCGCGAGTAGAAAGGCCTAAGTTAAAAAACAATCCCCTTGCATAGGGATCTTCAAAAGGACACCTGTTCCCATGCATCCACGGAGAAAATATTACCCCATTGCTGCCGGCAGGTGTCTTCTTTATATATTCAATCAAACCGTCATAATCCATTTCGGGTAAATCAATGCGATCCTTAACCCACTCCATGCATTTGCCTGAAGTCTCCAACTCCGCAATATAGCAATATGTATCGGGATCCGCACCGACAAGTGCACCAATAAGGTTTCCTAAATCCAAATGCAGTTTATCAACTGTGGTGCATACCCATCCGGAGGTACCTGAGTAAAAATTAGCATCCCCTACCTCCAAACTACCTGCACCAACTTGACAAAGGCTGACATCACTACCCCCTGAAAACACAGGAGTTCCTTCTTTCAAACCAAGCTCTTCAGCCGCCTTTGGAAGTAGTCCTCCAACCATATCCGTGGAATCACATATTTCCGGCAAGTGTTTCATATCTACATCAAACATTTTGCAAAGCTCGGGGCTCCAGCAACCTTTTTTAACATCATATAAAAATGTAGCACTGACCACATCCTTGCTTGCCTTCATATTACCTGTAGCCCGGCAAGTTAGATATTCCTTTGCATCAAGCCACTTATAGGTATTTTTGAAAATTTCCGGTTCGTTATCCTTCACCCAATGATACTTCCACAAAGGATCCTTGGCACTGGCAGAAAGAACACCGGTGATTTTTAAAAAGCGATAAATTTTGTAAAGGTTCAAACCTTCTACTTGTATGCCTTTTTTCATATATCTTGCAAACTGTTTATCTGCCCTGGTGTCCATACAACTCATTGATCTCCGCAATGGTGCGCCCTCTTCATCAACCATAACTAATGTCTGCATTTGCGATCAAAAAGAAATACCTTTGATTTCTTCTTTAGCCGTTCCGGTTTTTTCTAAAAGCCGTTTGGTGCTCTTACCCATGGCATCCCACCATTCAAGGGGATCCTGCTCCACGCCGCCATTGTCTAAAATATGTAGTGCGTAATCTTCAACCTCACCGTCTATCAGTTGCACGCCTTCATCACCGGAAATGTTAAACATGCAAGTTTTTAAGCCCGTAGTTCCAATGTCGTACGCAATGACCTTCACTTTACACCATCTCCGTTTCTAATATTATAATACTTTTAAAAATAATTATGTACTCGCAGTTTAATAATATACTATATTACTAACACCGTCAAGATATGGTACAATTAGGTTAAAAATATGTTCAGAATGACATACCCCTTGCATCCTGAGCCACGAAGTATCTTAAGACTCTTTGGCAATCCTCGACAGTATGGGATGAGTTCCACCCCATCCCGTGAATATTTAGCCTTGTAACTCTTTAATCGTAGCAATTAATCTGTTTTCTCAGGATGATTATAGTGCGATGCGAACAGTAGTCAATATTCTGATTATTTTATATAAAAAGGAAAATTATTTAAAAGTGAAGTAAAATATATGATATACTAAAAAACAAAGCAGAGATACAAAACCGTCGTTTAATACAAAAAAACCTAAGCCATATTATAATTGTTCAGTAAAAGGAGATAACGATTTATGGAAGATATTTTGATTTTGACACGCCGTGAAAGAAAAAAGCGTGATTGTAAATATACTATTATACGGGCAGCCCAACAGCTTTTTGAAGAAAAAGGCGTTGATAATACAACAATTAATGAAATTGCTGAATTAGCGGACGTTTCCTACACTACTTTTTTTAACTATTTCCCATCAAAGGAAAGCCTGCTGATTGCAATCTATAAAAGTGAATTAGAGGATCTTAATGAGTTTATACAAATTAAACTTAAAAATGAAACGTCTGCCATAAAAAAAATTGAGGAAGTTTTCTTCGAATTAATGAAAGACTGCTTTAAATATCGCCGAATGAGTATGCGCCTCCGAGAAATTATTTCTTTAGACCCTGAATTAGAGCTTTTGAGTAACGGCATTCACGAAATATTTAACCATTTTTTCGAAGAAGGAATCAATTCAGGTGAAATAAAGCCGGGCTTTGATGCCGGATTATGCTCGTTATATTTGGAAGGTTTTAACCATGCTTTGTTATACAATAATTGCAGTATGGAGACCGCAAAAGAAGGGTTTGAAAAGTTTATGGGTTTGATAAGGAAGTAGGGCTTGGATTTGACTTATGATTTTTTAGGCTTGCAATTATTCTATCATGAGATATGTCTGATTTTTAAAGGAAATCGGTCTTCCATGTCGAATTTTAATTAAGGATCAAAATAATATAGTGTTTCCGAGTTATACTGCCTATGGTGCATGTAACCGTTAGGGTATAAATAGAAATGTTTATGCCTCCCTTTATTTTTGGAAAGGAAACAATATAGTTGCCTATATTTCATTGTGACTATAGCAGTT
>JAAYKT010000090.1 GCA_012522255.1 Clostridiales bacterium | reverse complement strand
TTCCTATACCGGGCCAATTAAATACGGTTTCTATAAAAACTACTCCACAGATAAGCTGTGCCAAAAACATACCTAAAATTGTCAGTACAGGTCTTATACCATTTTTTAATGAATATTTCCAAATTATCCTTTTCTTTTTAATACCGCAACTTTTTGCAAATTTTATATAATCTTGTTGGCTTACTTCAATCATTCCGGTTCTTGTCAAACGGCAAATCATAGCCAGAAATGAATATGAAAGAACTAAAACCGGTAATAACAAGTGCATAAAAGCGTCTTTGAATAAATCCCAATTTCCCATTACAAGGGCATCCCATAGCAAAAATCCGCTTCCTCCTGCATATGTTTCTCTAATCAGATTAATTCGCCCTGTAGGGGCAGGCACCCAACTCAATTTATAATAAAAAACATAAATACAGAGCAAACCGATCCAAAATCCAGGGGCAGAAATCCCGCCGATTGAAAAGAGCCTAGATATATGGTCTATAAGTCCATTTTTATTTATTGCAGAAACAACTCCAAGCCATATCCCTACGAAAGCCGCAAGAAAAAGACTTAACATGGAAAGCTCTATAGTAGCCGGCAATCTATATTTAAACTCTTCCACTACGGATCTTCCCGTATGATAAGAAAATCCCAAATCTCCTTTTAACAAAGAACTGATATATTTTAAATATTGTTCGATATAGGGTTTATCAAGACCCATCTTTTCGTTCATTCTATCGATATCTTCTTGTTTTGCTTGAGGTGGTAATAACATTCGTGCCGGATCACCGGGTACAATCCTTACCAAAACAAAAGATAAAATGGATGCCCCTATAAGCACTAATATCATAAATGCAATTCTTTTAAGTAGATATCTGCTAAAGTTCACTATACCAACCTCCTAACTCCGGTTTAATTGCTTTCTATTACTCACAAATAAAACAAACTGATAATTTATTATTCATGGCAGCAAGGGAACTAACACCCTCGCCGCCATGTTTTTTAATTCTATTCCTTTTCTAGCTCATAAAGTCTGGTTATGCTATCCGAGTAATGAACATAATTTTTTACATTTTTTCTAAATGCAAGTGTAATCATTGCTTCATGTATTGGAATATATGGAACATCTTCGGCTAGTATTTCTTGTGCATCTTTTAACAATTCATCTCGTTTTGCCGGTTCTAATTCAACTTTTGCTTTATCTATCAAACTATCTACATCTTTGTTTACATATTTTGCATAGTTTCCAGGGCTTGGAATTGAAGCTGAATGTACAATATCATTTAAAAGTCCCACTGGATCAGCCGCATTATCCCACCAGGATACTACAAAGAAATTTAACTTTCCTGCATCTCCAGATTGGAAAAACGCCGGTGGTGCCATCGAATTAATCTCCATATCAATGCCAATCTTTTTAAGCTCTGCTTGAAGTACTACAGCCATATCAGGAAATTTACCTGCATTAAATAAATCAAAATTCAATTTAAAACCATTTTCATATCCTGCTTCTTTTAATAATTCTTTAGCGTTTTCTAAATCATATTCATATTGAAATACCGGTGCTGAACCTGATAATTCTTCTGTTAAGACTGTTCTAGCCCTTGGAGCGTATTTTTCTCCTCCACCCAAAACCTTGCATATTTGCTCATAAGGAACTGCATAAGCAATTGCCTGGCGAACTTTGGGGTTATCAAGAGGTTTGTTTTCTGTGTTAAGTCCCAAATAAACAATTTTGGAGTTTGCTGGTCTTACAAGAAGCTCTATATCTGGGTTCTGCTCTAAAGCTTCATAGTCTTTAGCTGCTGGGAGTCTGTAAAAGTCTATATCTCCTTTTTCCAGCATTATTCTTAGATTGCTGCTTTCGGCAACGGTTTTAAGAATGACTTTATCAATTTTTGGTTTATCTCCCCAATAATCTTCGTTTACCACTAAATGGGCTTCATCAGTAGTCAAGGATTCTAATTTATAGGGTCCTGTTCCCGCTGTATTTGAAGCCAGCCATTGCATTTGGCTTTCTGTATCGTCTTCGCCTTGTTCTAAGACTGCTTTTTTATTCAAAATACTTCCGTTATAACTACTGATTCTTTTTAAGAATTGCGGTTCAATACGGTTTAGAACTATTTTTACCTTATGAGGATCTAATATTTCCACTTTGGATATAAGCTCATTAAAAAACGAAGCATAACTGCCGTTGTTTTTTAACATATCTACAGTAAATTCCACGTCTTCTGCATCAAAATCAGTGCCGTCATGAAATTTTACACCTTTTCTTAAATCAAATGTATACTCCAGACCATCATCG
>JAAYKT010000089.1 GCA_012522255.1 Clostridiales bacterium | reverse complement strand
TTTAACGTAAATAGTAAATAATTTTGTAGTTTTTCATTTTTGCATTTTAGTAAAAATACATGTTCATTTATCGCTATTTCCTCATAAGGGAAACCTCCCCTAAACATAGTTACCTTCCCGGTATATGCACCATCTTTATATATTGCTATATCTTTATCTTCCACTACACCTTTACTTAGTTTTTTAAAAAAACTATACGGAATTGAATATTCGTTTTTATTGCTATATTCCCCCAACCCCTTAACATCACCTGCTCCTAGACTAACAACCATTTTGTCTTCATTATAAATTTCTTTTGGTCTTTTACCTGATTCTAGTTTATCAAGGATATCCCCAACTTTTCTTACTTCCCACCCCGCCGGTATTCCTTTTTCAAATTTCGCTTCTTTATATCCGGGAAATCTCATTCTTACAAACCATTCTTTATATATTTCTTCTGCAGTTTTTTCTAATATTTCTATCCTTCTATTATTGTTTTCTATCAAATTATCATAAGTTAAAAGAACATGGGCTATCTTTTCTTGGGTTTTTAGATCGGGAATTTGTATTTTTATATAATCAAATGTTTTTCTTATTATTGTACCAAAAGTCGCTCCGGTTGCAGCCGCAATAAGAAGTGGTTTGGATTGTTTTAACAAATAAAAAAGATAATCATTTCCAATTCCTTTACCCCTTAACCCATAGCAGGATTGATTAAAAGCCATCTCACATCCTAATTGTACCACTTCACCTACAGTACCTCTGGCTGAAACAATGATATCACCTTTACTTAAAACATTTGTTGCGCTTTTTTCTAATCCAAGTTTAGTTATATTCTTTTCTGTTGAATAGATTTTCCTTGGAATATTCTCAAAATCTTTTATAGATATCCAAGGTATATCGCCGCCCCAGTATTCAGCTTTTGAAGTCTTGGGTGTCCCTCCGCTAATTATTTCAACTACTTCCCCTAATCTAACTTCTCTCCACTTACTCATATTCTATCACCAATTTATCCAAATTTTCCTCTATTTGTTTTTCTAATTCCTTGGCTTCAGCGTTTAGTTTTTTTAGTTCATCATTTAATTTAAATATTTCTTCTTTAAATTCCTCTGCCGTCATACCATCATCTTCTATTACAACGCCTACATATCTACCGGGATTGAGGGAATAGTCTTGGTCTATTATTCCATCTTCTCCTTTGAGTTTGGCTACTTTGCAAAGTCCCGTTATATCTTCATACTTCCCTTGTGAAAATCGTTCTAAGAGCCAATCTATTTGTTTCTGAAAATATTTCTTTTCCTCTTCGCTTTCTGCACTGTCCCTATTATTTTCATATTCTTTTATAAGTTCAAAAAAACTTGCGGAATCACCTTCATAAAGCCTGGTTATTATGCTTAGATTTTTTATCTGTTCCTCAGAAAATTTCCTGAGAGCCCTATCCACTTGGGTAAATATGTTTCTTGCATCTATAAATAATATCTCATCTTTATTCTTCTTATCCCTGTCAAAGAACCAAAGTGTTGCAGGCAATGTCACAGTTATAAACATATTGGAAGGCAGTGCTACCATTTGAAAAATTATTCCGGCTTCAATCAGTGACCTTCTTATATCCTTCTCACTATGCCCCGCATCGGAAGCGGAATTTGCCATTACCAATGCTGCCCTGCCTTTATCATTCAGTGAAGTAGCAAATTGATTTATCCATAGATAGTTTGCATTTGGTACCTTGGGGTTTTTCCCTTTTGTTTGGGGAACACCGTATTTATTAAACCTTTCCTGGCTTTTCACTAAATCCAACTCAACATTATCCACATTAAAAGGCGGATTGGCCATAACGTAATCGAAGTTTTCAAAAGAATCATGGGGATCAGCATAATAAGAATTGGCCTCAATTATATCCCCTCTAATATTATTTAAAAACAAATTCATCTTGGCAAGATTGGCGGTCTCTCCAGTTTTCTCCACCCCATAAGCCCTTAGGTTTATATTATTGTTGTTTTTACCTTCTTTTCTTTGTTGCTTCTTTATATAATGGGCAGTTTGAACAAACATCCCTCCTGAACCGCATGCCGGATCTAATATCTTGCCTTCTGTCGGCTTCAGCACCTCCACCATATACTGAACTATTGTTCTGGGAGTAAAGAACTCCCCGCCGCCCTGGCCCTCAGCTAAAGCAAAATTGCCTAAGAAATATTCATATATTTCACCAAAAATGTCACTCTCTATATCTGTTGGTATATCATTAAAATTTCTGAGTAGTCTGTTTAGCACTTTGTTGTTATCTTCTCTGCTTAAATTATGATAGCTGTTCTTGGGCAGAATACCGACTAAAGTTGGAGAATGCTTTTCCATTTCTTCTATAGCTTCTTTAATACCATTAGCAATGTTCTCCTCTTCGCTTAAATTGAGCAAATATCCATATCTCGATTTATCCGGCAAATAAAATCCACATTTTTCTATTGCAATTTCTTCTAAAGACCTTTCCCGCCTGCCGCCTTTTAAATTATTATATTCTTTATTTATCTCTTCTTCATATTCAGCATATTTACTGTCCGCAAATTTTAAAAATATAAGTCCTAATATAGGTGTGGAGTATTCAGATGACTTTAGCCCCGTATTCGCCCTTAACTCATCTGCCGTATTCCACAACCTTTTTTCCAAGTCCTTTATGGTCACTGTATTCAAACCAAATCCCCCTGTCTATTATTGTGGCTTTGCTCCGCTGGTAAAATAATTACCTTGCTTTATATAATTCTACTAAAAACTGTGTTTTCCTTTATAAACATTTTTAAAATATGCATATATGATTGAACAATGACAGAAAACTTCCTACAGTATAGGAAGATTTAGTCTTTATTCTTATTGTTTTTATTTGCAATAGCCACTTTTTCACTTTCAATATCTACTTTTTCATTTTCAATAGTTACTATTTCACTTTTTTCTATCGTAACATCATAATTAAGGCTAAAAAGTGTGGCCCAAAAAGAGTTATTATCCGAATAAAATTTTAGTTCAAAACTTGCTTTATTTTGACGAAAAGCTGTGGTGCAGCCTTGTGGACTACGCTACTGTTTATGATAAAGACGATGTACGGTTCACCTTTAAAGATGGCTCGGAGGTTCAGGCATAAGTTACAAAAATAGAAACTCCCCATCGCTGACGTCAAATCAGTGGTGGGGAGTTTATGGGTTTTCAAAACATTTGGCAATCCTAAAAAATATGCCGTAGTTCTCAATGTTCTATTTCCTTATCATCATCGTTCTTTATTACCCTTTATTTCCTTGAATGCCTGCTTCATTTCTGCCTTGCTTCCAAACATACGGTTGATTTTTTCATTCTCACGCTGGCGAGCATTCAACCCGTCATAGGTCATCTCGCGTTGAAGCTTCAAATAGCTTTCAAAACGTTTTTCTGATAGTATTCCGTTTTTGATTGCCTGTATGACTGCACAACCGGGTTCATTGTTATGGGCACAGTTCTTATATTTACATTCCAAGGCAAGTTCTTCAATATCCTCGAAAGTTTTCGAAATGTCACCTGTGAAAATCTGCAACTCGCGCATGCCAGGGGTGTCAATCGCGATACCGCCATTTGGAAGCAGAAGTAATTGACGGTGGGTGGTAGCATGTCGGCCCCTATCGTCATCCTCGCGGATTTGTTTTGTAGCAAGAATATCCTGACCCATCAGACGATTAATAAGCGTTGACTTGCCAACACCTGACGAGCCAATAAAAGCAATGGTTTTCCCAGGCTTGGTATAAGTCAGGATCACATCCAGACCATCGGAGTTTTCGGCGGAGCATACAACTACATCCACGCCCATAGCCACAGATGTTACTTCATCCAATTTTAGCCTTACATCCTCACACAAATCAGATTTCGTCAAAACAATTACTGGGGTTGCCATGCTGTCCCATGAAATCGTCAGATATCTTTCCAATCGTCTGAGATTGAAATCGGCATTGAGCGACATACAAATAAAGATGGTATCGATATTTGCAGCGACAATCTGTTCCTCATTCGCCGTGCCTGCAGCTTTGCGAGCAAATCTGCTTTTGCGGCTTAGGATGTTGTGTATGACGGCATGCCCAGTGTTTTCCTCAACTCTGTCAATCATCACCCAATCGCCAACCGCCGGAAAGCTGGCTTTGCCATCTGCGTGATAGGCAAGTTTTCCTGAAACAACAGCGTTCAGCTCGCCGTATTCTGTGATTACCTTATATTGTTCACGGTGCTGCTCAGTAATGCGCG
>JAAYKT010000014.1 GCA_012522255.1 Clostridiales bacterium | reverse complement strand
TTGGAACCTGCTTTGACAAGACAAAGATTGATTTCTGCATTTGATATGTTAGAGAGCAAGAGAGAAACAAGACCAATGAAAAAACACGGCAATCTACCCGTTTAAGAAGGGGTGTAAAAAATGAGTGGAATGGAACAATTTGTTTATGGTTTAATAGTTACCTTAATCGGTATGGGAGTTGTATTCACAGTATTGATTGCACTGGTTTATTTGATAGAGGGAATCAGGGTATTTTCTAATAAGGATAAACCTAAGAAAAAGGAAAAGCTTGTAGAAACTATAGAAGAAGTAGCTGAAATAGAATATGAAGTTGAAGAAAAAGATGATAATGAGCTGATAGCTGCAATATCAGCGGCACTTTCTTATGTAATGGGAAACGATAGAAACCTAATCATAAAATCAATAGTAAGGGCTAATGATCAAACGCCGGTATGGGCTAAATCCGGGAGACAAGATCAAATGCTCAATAGATTATAGGAGGTAAATAAAAATGAGAAAATTTATCATAAATGTAAATGGAAATAGTTATGAAGTGGAAGTGGAAGAGGTTCGAGACGGTTCACCTGTTTCAGCTCCGGCAGCTCCTGCACCAAAGGCAGCTCCTGTTGCGGCAGCACCAAAAGCAGCTCCGGCAGCAGCTCCTGCACCAAAAGCTGCACCTGCACCTGCAGCGGCACCGGCAGCAGCCGGCGGTAACACTGTAACTGCGCCTATGCCGGGAACTATTTTAGCTGTTAATGTTAAGGTCGGCGATGCGATTAAAAAAGGACAGGTATTGTGTATACTTGAAGCAATGAAAATGGAAAATGAAATTATGGCATCAGCCGATGGGACGGTAGTTTCAGTATCAGTAAATGTTGGCGAGTCTGTGAACACAGGTCAAGTTTTGGTTTCATATTAAAGTACGCAAAGCGTGATTGGAGGAATATAAATGTCAATAATTGAAGCTTTGTGGGAGTTTTTTCTGAGTATGGGATTCGCCTCAATGACCTGGCAGCAAGGTGTAATGATAGTGGTTTCATGTGTGCTTATTTACCTTGCCTTGGTTAAAGGGTTTGAACCGCTGCTGCTTTTACCTATAGCTTTTGGAATGCTTTTAGCCAATTTGCCTTTAGCAGGCTTGATGGATGGACCCACATACAAAGCTGTAATGGATCCGGAAACGGGTATTGCCATACGAGAAATGGTTGATCCCGGTGGACTCTTATATTGGTTATACAGAGGAGTAAAGTTAGGTATTTATCCGCCACTTATTTTTATGGGCGTTGGTGCCATGACGGACTTTGGACCGCTTATTGCTAACCCAAAAAGTTTATTATTAGGTGCGGCAGCGCAATTTGGGATATTTACTACTTTTATAGGTGCGCTCCTTTTAGACTTTATTCCGGGCATCTCATTTAACTTACAAGAAGCAGGTTCGATAGGTATAATTGGAGGAGCGGACGGACCTACAGCTATATACTTAGCATCAAAATTAGCACCTCATCTATTGGGGCCAATAGCCGTAGCAGCGTATTCGTATATGGCCTTAGTACCCCTTATTCAGCCTCCTATAATGAAAGCACTTACAACTAAAGCTGAAAGAGAAGTTGTAATGGAGCAGTTGAGACCGGTATCAAAAATGGAAAGAATCATATTTCCCATTATAGTGACAATAGTTGTTTCGGTAATATTGCCTGCGGCAGCACCTTTGGTAGGTATGCTGATGTTCGGTAACCTTCTTAGAGAAGCAGTTACAATGCAAAGCACATTAAACAGATTGCTTAAGACAGCAGAAGGCGAACTCATGAACATTGTTGTTATCTTTTTAGGATTGACAGTAGGAGCTACTGCAAACGGCGAATTATTTTTGTCACCAAGGACATTGGCTATAGTAGCTTTAGGCTTAGCAGCGTTTTCAGTAGGAACTGCCGCTGGAGTAATATTTGGTAAGATAATGTATAAGACGTCCGGCGGAAAAGTAAACCCCCTCATAGGTTCTGCCGGGGTATCAGCAGTTCCCATGGCAGCACGTGTATCGCAAAAGGTTGGACAGGAAGCGAACCCATCAAACTTCTTGCTTATGCATGCCATGGGACCTAATGTTGCCGGAGTTATTGGATCAGCGGTAGCGGCAGGAGTGCTTCTGTCAATGTTAGGATAATTCATTTATAAATAGCATTTAAAGAGGGAAGTGAAATATATGACACTTCCTTTTTTGTTCTTCATTATAGATCATCTGTATTTGAAAAAATTTAAATTTTAAAAGGCATCGGGGTCCAGCATCGTCTGCAGACACATTAGATTTTTTACTCAGCAATCGTAGTAGGTGCAATAAACTACTCTTATAATGTAGTTTATTAACAGATAGTGATTATCTTCCTGATTTTCGGTTTATTTAATGTAAAACCTTGAATATCAGTAGATTAATAATATAATAAAGATATTGGAAGGGAAGGTGGCATTCGATGAAAAATATAGTTTTGGAAGAATTGCGAAAAAATAAGGATAAATACTTTTCCGGCGAAGAACTCAGTAAAAAATTGAATGTTTCAAGAACTTCTGTATGGAAACATATTAATAAACTCAAAAAAGAAGGATACATAATAGAGTCTTCTACAAATAAAGGATATAAATTAATGGAAACCCCTGATACATTATATCCCGCCGAGATAGGAAGATTACTGGATACAAAAAAAATAGGCAGAGAAATATTGTTTATAGAATCAGTGGATTCCACAAATAATTATGGTAAGAAAATATGTGAAAAGGATTTTACTGATGGCGCTTTAGTTATAGCAGAGGAGCAAACAATGGGCAGAGGGAGGCTCGGCCGGGAATGGGCATCCCCAAAAGGTGATGGTATATGGGTGTCAATACTTCTTAAGCCAGACTTAAAACCCTCGGATGCTTCAAAAATAACTATATTAACCGCATATGCCGTTGCGAAAAGCATAAGAGAATTATTAGGCTTGGATGCACTGATAAAATGGCCAAATGACATTGTTATAGATGGTAAAAAAGTGTGCGGCATATTGACAGAAATGGGAGCAGAGATAGATATTATTAACTACCTTATAGTTGGTATTGGGATTAATGCAAATATCAAAGAAAAATACCTTATTGACAATGGGTTAAACACGGCTGCTTCATTAAGAATAATTAAAGGAGAGCCGATAGATAGGAAGGTTTTGCTTTCTAAGCTAATAAAGAATTTTGAAAAATTATATATAGATTTTATAAAAACCCTAAGCATAGTAAATTTACTAAAGGATTATAAGAAAATCAGCGCAACATTAGGCAGAGAAGTGAGAGTTATATAT
>JAAYKT010000088.1 GCA_012522255.1 Clostridiales bacterium | reverse complement strand
GCATTAGATATACCCTTCTCACTCAGAGGTGAATCATTCCACCCTTGAAACCTCCCTTCAAGGTTCCATAAAGTCTGTCCGTGCCTCGTCAAGTATAATTTCAATAATCCTCCCCCGTTTC
Organism: Clostridiales bacterium; assembly: GCA_012522255.1. Classification (GTDB taxonomy): domain Bacteria; phylum Bacillota; class Clostridia; order Lutisporales; family Lutisporaceae; genus JAAYKT01. Next base: position 2,950 of record JAAYKT010000088.1, on the reverse strand, counting down.
CCATTCCATACAATTATGTATTAAATTTATTGGTGTATAAAAAGAAATAATATAAACTATATAAGTAAATTTTACTTATATAGTTTATATTATCATACATAATAAGTTAACATCAATTAATAAAAAATCGTTTAAAAACCCAACCCTCACATTTTCTGTTACAGTTCACATTATAGCTTACCCATAATAGTCATTATATTTACCGCTACTACAGAGTTCTATGGCTAATTGTCTGCAAGGGTACCATTTTTACCTAAGCACAAGGCCTATTTTTTTCTGCATTTTCCTTAAAGTTTTGTTTGCAATATAGTTTGCTTTTTCAGCACTTTCACTGTATATCTTTTCTAAATAAGACTTATCATCCAGTAATTCCTTTATACGATTCTGCACCGGCGCCAATTCTTCTACCAAAGCTTCTGCAACATCACTTTTAAATCCGGCATAACCTAACCCTTCGTACCTCTTTACTATATCTTCCTGACTTACATTAGTTATGGTACTTAAGATATTGATAAGGTTACTTATCCCCGGTTGGTCCTCTGTATACCGGACTTCAGCGTAGTCATCTGTTACTGCTCTGTTTATTTTTTTCCTTATTATATTTGGAGAATCCAATATCAGTATATATGCATTTGGATTTTCAACTGACTTAGACATTTTCTTTTCAGGATTCTGTAAATCCATTATTCTCGCACCTGAACCAGCAATTAAAGGTTCAGGTACAACAAATGTTTGGCCATACAGATTATTAAATCTTATAGCAATGTCCCTTGACAGTTCAACATGTTGTTTTTGGTCATTCCCCACGGGTACAACATTTGTATTATATAAAAGTATATCTGCAGCCATTAATACAGGGTAAGTAAAAAGGCCTACGCTCACGCTTTCTCCGATTTTTTGTGATTTATCTTTAAATTGTGTCATTCTGCCGAGCTCACCCGTATAAGAAAAACAATTTAGGAGCCATGCAGCCTCACTATGTGCCGGCACATGTGATTTTATAAAAAGTGTATTTTTAACAGGATCCAAACCTGAAGCTATATAAATTGCCAAGTTTTTTAATGTCCTTGACCTCAATTCTTTCGGATCCTGCCGTACTGTAATGGCATGCAGATCTACAATGCAATAAAACGATTCATAATCTTTTTGCATAGAAACCCAATTTTTTATAGCCCCTAAATAATTACCTATAGTCAGATCACCGGAAGGCTGAATTCCGCTAAACGAAACTTTTTTATTCTCCTTTTCCAATTCGAACACCTCCATGTTTATATTCTTTTATTTTTTAAAATAATAAAACCCTATAGTTATCCTATAGGGCGATTTATTCGCGGTGCCACCTAAACTTAAGAAGCTGTTAACTTCTCCTCGTTAAAGATACTTCATCAAATAAAGATTCTTCATATCCTGCCTTTGTAACGTTAGGCAAACGTTATTGGTTACTGTTATTTCACCATAATTCTCAGGGACCCATTCGATACAAGCATAATTACTGCATTCCCACCAACAGCAGCTCTCTTTGAACCTGTGTTTCTACTTACTTGCTTCCCGTCAATGAATTTTATATATTAATCAATATACATACTATGATTGATTTTACAATTTGTCAATAGTATAAATACAGTGAAACCATAATATTTAGTCCTTCATATCTATATTATTCGATTTATTTATATGCTTCTTTAAAGCAAAAGGTATATACAAAACATAGAACATAATAATAACTATAATCTCCATAGGAATAATGTACCGGGGCCATGATCCAAAATAATCTAAAAGTGTGAAAACATCAGGTTTTCTGCATAAAAACAGATAATTCCCGCCAGTTAATATGTTTATCGGAATAACAACAATAGCAAATAAATTTGTAGCAATAAAAGCTCTGAGTACAGTCTTAAATGATAAAACGTAGTCATATATAAATGCCATGTAAAGGATAGATATAATAATAAAACTGTGCAGTATAAAATACTTAAAGAAAACATAATGCGGATAATTATAACCGCTTAAATCAGGGGTTATAAGTGCAAATCCGGCTCCGGCCAAACCCCAGTAATATGCAAGTTCAAAGATTTTGTAACTTTTTTTTAACAACATTACGATACATATTATTGTTGCTGCAGAGCAAAGGTGAAACGGCAGATTGTATTTAGGAGTCCATATTCCTCCCACTGAACACCATATCTGAAAAGATAATTCAGTTGCTATCAGAATGTATGCCAAAGCATCCCTTAATGGTTTATCAATTTTTAAACTTTTAATTTTATTAGATAAAACATATAATAGAATACAGGCAATTAATAAAACTGATAAGGAAATCAAATGAACAGATGAAAAAGGTTCAAATTGTTTTCCTGAAAAATATACACTAAAGAATCTGCTTTCCATGTTCAATAACTTTAATACTCCCAAATTATAACTTAATCATCCAAACTTGCAGGTGCCTTTCCGTTTATCCTTAAAACACCCTGAAGTTCATCTTTTGATAGTAAACTTACCTTATTTATATGATCGGCAATTCTTTCAAAATGACTCACTATATCAAGAAAGACAACACCCGATTCAACATAGCATTTACCTTCTTCCAGTCTTTTGATATGTGATTTTTCCAGCTGTTTGCACATTTCGTCTACTTTGTCTTCCAATTCACATGTAGATTGTATTAATTCTATTTTATTCTCTTTCAGTGTAACTATAGTATTATCATACATCCATAAAACCAATTCTTTTAACTGTTTGATTTCCTCCATTGCCGCATCAGAAAATATCAGATTCTTATCAATTTTAGACTTTATTAACCTGGCTATATTTATTGTATGATCTCCAATCCTTTCTATATTGTTGATACTGTTAATCATGGCAGGTACCATAACAGAACCTGCATCTGATAAGGGTCTTTTTGATATTTCAATCATATATAAAGTTATATCTTTTTGAAGCAGATTAAGAG
>JAAYKT010000013.1 GCA_012522255.1 Clostridiales bacterium | reverse complement strand
GATTAAAAAGCAACCCGGTTGCCCTTGTTGTTACGCTACTTCTTGAAGCATTCGGACAGTTTCTTAATCTTCGGTTTGTTCTCCTTGATGGCACTGTTCAGCTCTATTGCCAACAAGGTTACGATTATGTTTACCAAAGAGCTTGGCGCTGTCATTGAATTATAAAATATGATACTTGAAGTCTGGCAGATGAGCAGTATATCGGAAAACATAGCCGGCGGCGAAATGGCCTTGTCCGTAATGCAAATAACCTTGCTGCCCAGGCTTTTTACGCATTTGGCCAGATCTCCCAAGGCTTGCGTATAATTGGGAAAAGAAAATATTATAAACAGGTCATTTTCATCACAATTAACTAATTTTCGGGGCAACAGGTTTATATTGTCCATTTTTATAAGCTCAGATTCGATACAAAGAAAATCAAATCTTATTCTTAACAGCTCTGCAATGGGCAAAGTAATTCCTTTGGCAGCTATATGTACCTTTTTGCATTTCAAAATCATATGGATGGTTTCTTTGATTTTTTCAAAGTTAATATGTAAAAGTGAATCCTTTACAAGGTTTATCTCATCCTCGATTGCTTTTTCCAAAATATCGTCTATAGAATCGACCAAATCACTGCCGTTGAATTTGATTACATTCCGGGGAAGTATCATGGATTGAAGGTAATTCTGACAGTCCTTTTTAAAATCGCTGAAGGTATTGTACCCGATTTTTTTACAAAATCTGAGGACAGTAACCGCGGTCACATCCGATAATTCACTGAGCTCATTCAGGGACAAAAAGCTGCCTATATCCTCTCTGCTTAACAAAAAATCCGCAATCTTTTTTTGAGCTTTACTCAGGTTATTGTATTCATCCTTTATGTTCTCTATAGGATTGGAAAGATATTTAGTCGTCATAGAAACCCCCAAAGCTTTTTGTATATATTATACATTACTATTTTTGTTAATACAATGAAATAACAGGATTAAGTATATAGTATAATTTAAAATTTGCAAATATATATAACTGAATACATACAAATGTCACATTATAGTATATAATATAATATACTTTATGAAAAATAGTATATAAAGTTGTTTACAATTTATATTTAATGTGTTATCATACTTGTAAAAAGATATAAAGGGGGATAAAAATGTCAAAAAGGTTTTTACTGGTCTTGTTGTGCATAATAATGGTTTTTACAGTGGCCTGCACACAGAAGCAGCCTCAACCGGCAAGTGTTGAAAGCGAGGAACCCGAAGAAAAGGCTCCTGCCAAAGATGATTTGCTTGTTGCGATAAGGGCGGAACCGGCAACATTGGATCCTCATAACAGTACCGCGTTGGCTAATTTTGCGGTACAACGTGTAGTTTATGACACTTTGGTCGAACAGGATGAAAACGGCAATATAATTCCCGGATTGGCGGAAAAATGGGAAGTCTTAGATGACACTACCATACGATTTTACCTGCGGGATAATGTTCTTTTTTCCAACGGAGAAAAACTGACTGCAGAGGATGTCAGGTATTCATTGGAACGTTCCACCATTGAACGAGGGAGCGCTTCAATGTTTTCCGCTTTTGACGGTGAAAAAACTGCCGTAGTCGATGATTTGACAATAGATATAAAGGTGAAGTATCCTTTTGCCCCTATTTATAATTATCTTTCATCTTCAAGAGGCGATATTATTAATAAAAAAGCCATGGAGGAGATGGGCGGCGAGGTCTATGGGAGGAATCCGGTGGGCACGGGATCCTTTATACTTAAAGACTGGGTTACAGGTGACAGTCTGATTTTGGAGAGAAACGAAAACTACTGGGGAGACAAACCCGCCTACAGTAAATTGGTGATAAGGGTTATAACAGAACAGGCAAACAGAGCAATAGAGCTCGAAACCGGCGGTGTCGACATTATTTATGACGTGGCGGCCAATGACGTAGCGCGTTTGGAAGCGAATGACAAAACTGTAGTGGCAAAAGGCCCCGGTTACAAGTATTCTTACATAACGATGAATATGTCTTTGAAACCTTTCAATGACATAAAAGTGAGGGAAGCTTTGACCATCTCTTTGAATATGGATGACATTGTGGAGACTGTGTTCAAAGGCAGTGCAAAGGTAGCGGATTCCTTGATGGCACCAACGGTTTTTGGTTATAAAAAAGTCGGCCCCTATAAATACGATCCGGAGCGGGCAAAGGCACTTTTGACCGAGGCAGGTTACGGTAAAGGTTTGAAGGTGGCGCTTATGACTAACGAAGACAGGAATTTCATGGATGTGGCGGAGATAGCTCAGAACATGTGGAAAGACATTGGCATCGAGACGGATATTCAGATAATGGAGCAGGCGAAGCTTTTGTCAATGGCAGCGGAAGGCACCGTCACCATGGGTATAACGAGTTCCACACCCACCACAGGTGACCCGGATCACGCCTTGATGCCCTGGCCGTCGTCTTATAAAAGTTTTCTAAGGATAAATAATCCTAAAATTGATGAGTTCCTAGAATTGGGCAAAAGCACCTATGACCCCGTTGCAAGAAAAAAGGTATACAACGATGCCATGGAATATATGTGGACCCAGTTTAACATGATTCCCATTTGCTTTACGGATTCCATATATGCCACCAGGGATAATGTTGAGAATTTTGAATGCCATCCCGGTAATACGCCTAATTTGGCTAAGGTTACTTTTAAATAATTATATAGATTAAACGGAAATGATCAAATAGCATTGTTACAGTGACTTTGATTGTTTCCGTTTAAATTTTCTTATGAAACGGAGAACAAAAATGAGTAGATTATCTGTCAGCGAAATGGTATGGTCAGAAGTAAAGGATTGTCTAAAAAATGTAAAATTAGCTGTTATTCCCGTAGGATCCTGCGAACAGCATGGTCCAAACACAACTTTTGTCACTGATACGGATCGGGCAAATGAGTTTTGCAAATTATTGGGGGATAGGATGGGGGATAAAATTTTGATTTTTCCGCCCGTCACCTATGGGCTCAGCAACCATCATATGGGTTTTCCGGGAACGGTTACTTTGAGTGTAAAAACCATGATAGATTTGCTTGTGGATATCGGTGTCGCAATTAAAAAGCATGGCATCAAAAGGATCCTTTTTGTAAACGGGCATGGGGGCAACAGGGTTGCTTTAGATGCAGCTATTCAAATACTTAAATATGAACATGAAATGGCCTCTTATTGGTCTTCTATGGGTACAAACCTTGCAAGAAAAGCCTTAGAAGAGAAATATGGGATTCCTAAGAATATTGGGCATGCATGTCAGGTTGAAACCTCACAGTGTATGTATTTGGCGCCCTGGGATGTAAAAAGTGAATTGAAGCCGGGGGAGCTCCACGAGGAAAGCGTGTATTTCAAAAATCCCTTTATAGACGGCAATGCGGCATGGGATTGGAAAAAAGACGTGTCGGAAAACGGGGCATTGGGGGATGCGACAAAAGCCGACATCGAAATGGGAAAAATGATTACTGATATAGCGTTGGACTACTTTGAAAACTTGATTAATGATGTAATTTTAAAAGTTTGATTTGCCGGGTGGTTTAAATGTATAAGTATATTTTTAACCGAATAATGATGATGATCCCCGTTTTGCTCGGGGTCTCTCTAATTGTTTTTTCTATGGTATATATTGCACCCGGTGACCCGGCCAGAATTATGCTGGGCGAAAACGCTTCCGAGGAATCGGTTCATGAGCTCAGAGAAGAGATGGGGCTTAACGATTCTTTTTTGCGGCAATATGACAGGTATGTCAAAAATATAGTCACGAAAGGCGATTTGAGGACCTCTTATGTGACAAGGAGAAGCGTCACTGTTGAGATTATGGACAGATGGCCCACCACTATGCTTTTGACATTGCTTAGTGTCATATTGTCAACTCTTATCGGTATTCCCACAGGGATTATATCCGCCACGCGACAGTATTCGATTTTTGATAATCTGGCCATGGTTCTTGCTTTGGTGGGCGTTTCCATGCCTAACTTTTGGCAGGGACTGGTGCTTATCATAGTTTTTGCAGTACATCTGGCCTGGCTGCCCGCTTCCGGGTTTTACGGTCCCGCATACTGGGTGCTTCCCGTGGTTACAATCGGTACCAGTACTGCCGCAACGGTTACAAGGATGACCCGTTCCAGCATGCTGGAGGTCATCAGGCAGGATTACATAACCACGGCCCGGGCGAAGGGTAATAAAGAAAACATTGTGATAATGAAGCACGCTTTAAAAAATGCCTTGATACCGGTAATCACCGTCATAGGGCTGCAGTTGGGCAGAGGCCTTGGCGGTGCTATTTTGACCGAATCCATCTTTTCAATTCCCGGTATCGGCAAGCTTATGGTGGATTCTATCAAAGCTCGCAACTATCCGGTAGTACAAGGCGGCGTTCTTTTTATTGCGGCGGCATTCAGTCTTATCAATTTACTTGTGGATATTTTGTATACCTATGCGGATCCAAGAATCAAATCCATGTACAGCCGAAAAAGAACAAAAAGATCTGTTGAGGTGTGCCATGATTAGCATTAATAGGGAAAAGGAAAGCCAATTCAAGGAAATATGCATAAGGCTCTGGAGAAACAAAGCCGCAATGTTTGGCTTGTTTGTCATACTGCTTTTAATCATAACGGCTATTTTTGCGCCATTAATCGCGCCTTATCATTATGATATGCAAAACCTGAGGGCAACGAATTTGTTGCCGAGCATGAAGCATTTTATGGGTACTGATAATTTTGGAAGGGATATATTCAGCAGGATAATTTACGGCTCACGAATCTCGCTTCAGGTGGGTTTCATTGCAGTGGGCATCGGTGTGCTTATAGGGGGTACATTAGGATCTTTATCCGCTTATTACGGAGGTTTTGTCGATAACATCATCATGCGATTTGTAGATGTGCTTTTGGCAATACCCAGTACCCTCCTTGCCATATCCATAGCCGCGGCTTTGGGGCCCGGCCTCACAAATGCCATGATTGCAGTGGGAATCGGCACGGTGCCCAATTATGCAAGGGTTGTCAGGGCATCGGTTTTGACGGTTAAAGAACAGGAATTTATCGAGGCGGCACGGTGCATTGGCGTGCGGGATTACAAAATCATCATGAAGCATATTTTGCCCAATGCCATGGCACCTCTTATAGTGCAGGCGACCTTGGGCGTAGCCGGAGCTATATTGTCTGCTGCAGCCCTCAGCTTTATCGGGCTCGGGATACAGCCGCCCACACCCGAATGGGGCGCAATGCTGTCTGCCGGAAGAGCCTATATACGGGATTATTGGCACATTGTCACTTTTCCCGGCGTGACCATTATGCTTACAATATTTTCACTGAATTTATTCGGTGACGGGCTGCGGGATGCTTTGGACCCAAGGCTGAAAAGATAGGTGATAATATGAAAGACGTATTATTGAATATAAAAGATTTAACGGTGAGCTATACCGCCGGCAAAAAAACCGTAAAGGCGGTTAATGGGATCAATATTGTCGTAAACAAAGGCGAAACAGTGGGTCTGGTAGGGGAAACAGGTGCCGGCAAGACGACAACGGCAAAGGCGATTTTGAGACTGATCCCGGACCCGCCGGGTAAAATCGAGAAGGGAAGCATAGTTTTTGAAGATACGGACCTTTTAAAAATCAGTGAAAGCGCCATGAGAAAAGTTCGGGGAAACAAGATTTCCATGATATTTCAAGATCCCATGACATCACTCAACCCGGTGATAACGGTAGGGGAGCAGATTGCGGAGGTAATAAGGCTGCATCGAAAAACAAGCCGGAAAAGTGCGGATACAGCCGCTTGTGAAATGCTTGAAATGGTCGGCATATCAAAGGAGCGTTTTGATGAATATCCACATCAGTTTTCCGGCGGGATGAAGCAAAGGGTTGTGATAGCAATAGCTCTCGCCTGCAATCCAAAGCTGCTTATAGCCGATGAACCCACCACGGCTCTTGATGTAACCATACAGGCGCAGATATTGGATCTGATGCTTAAACTAAAGAAGGATTTTGCCACATCAACCATAATGATTACCCATGATTTGGGGGTTGTGGCTGAAATATGCGATAAAATAGCCGTCGTATATGCCGGTGAAGTGGTGGAATTCGGAACCCTGAGAGAGGTTTTTAAAAACCCCATGCATCCTTATACCAAAGGGTTGTTTGCAGCTATCCCATCAATAAGCGGTGAAAAATTGAAAAGATTGCATTATATATCGGGACTTATGCCGGATCCCACGGATTTGCCAATAGGATGCAGTTTTAATCAAAGATGCGATTACAAATTGCCGCAATGTGCGGAGATTTCACCTTCAGATATCAACGTTAATGGGGGACATTATGTAAGGTGCCATCTGTATGACAATATAGAAAAAGGGGTACAAGATTATGCCTGTGCTTCTAAAAGTTGAAAATATAAAAAAGCATTTTAAAATTCCCAGCGGAATGCTCCATGCGGTGGATGGGGTTACTTTTGATATTATGGAAGGGCAAACTTTAGGTGTTGTCGGTGAATCGGGATGTGGGAAGTCAACCTTGGGCAGAGTCGTGATAAACCTTATTCCCGCTACCGCAGGCAGAATAACTTTTCGAGGTAAGGATATAACTGTTGCAAAAGGGTCAGCTTTGCGTGATGTGAGGAAAAACATGCAGATGATCTTTCAGGATCCTTTTTCATCATTGAACCCTCGGATGACCGTAAGCGAAATCATACGGGAACCTCTGATTACCCATAATATCAAAACCGGGAAAACTGAGATAAAAGAAGAAGTGGACAGTCTTATGGAGACTGTGGGCCTTGCCCAAAGGCTTTATAATTCATATCCCCACGAGCTTGACGGTGGAAGAAGGCAAAGGATAGGTATAGCAAGAGCACTTGCATTGAGCCCCGAATTCATCGTTTGCGACGAGCCCGTGTCGGCATTGGATGTATCCATACAGGCGCAAATATTGAATCTGATGCAGAATTTGCAGGATGAAAAAGGGATTACTTATATGTTCATTACCCACGATTTGTCCGTGGTGAGACATATGTCTGACGAAATAATCGTTATGTATCTGGGTGTGGTGGTGGAAAAATGCAGTACCGATAAGCTTTTCGAAAACCAGCTGCACCCCTATACGAAGGCACTGATATCTGCGGTTCCAGATTTGAATATAGATGAAAAAAAGAAGCGGATAATACTTAAAGGCGAGGTAACATCGCCTATAAACCCCGGAGCGGAATGCAGATTTGCACTGAGGTGCAATTATGCTAAAGAAAGATGTTACAAGGAGACACCAGTGCTACGGGAGCATAGTGACGGCCACTTTGTGGCCTGTCACTATGCTTAACGACCGGGGCGACCAGGGGGACGGTTCTGGTGGTCGCTTTTTGAGAGCGACCACCAGAACCGTCCCCCCGGTCGCCTAAAGAAAACCCGGTGGGAACTTGTCCCGCCGGGTTTTAAATGCCGTTTACAGCTGATGCTTAGGATGCGATATGTTGTGCTGCGAATGTGCTTCATTCTTTATTTTGTTAGTTGTATATTTGCTGTAATATCAGCATTTTTAACTTTGCTTACTATTTTTGTGATGGTGCCAAGTCTGTACCGTCAAATACAAATACGTCTTTTTCTGCTTCTTTTCCTGCAAAGTCTTTTACGCCTTTGGCTAAGGACAGTTCATATTCGTATCTTCCTTCAAGTGCATTTCCTAAGGTTAAGGTAACTTTTGCACCGTCTTTTTTTGCTTCTGTAATACTAATTCTATCTTTGTCAACATCTAAGTTTTTGATTGAGAAAAATCCTGCTAAATCTGATTCTGCTGTTGCTATATCTTCGCTGAATTCAATTTCTACATGAATCCTGTCAATTGCTACTACATCTACTAAATATGGTGCCTCATCATCAGTATATTCACCGGCAAGAACAGTTTTAGTAGCTTCATCATAGTTTTCAATCGCAAGTCCGTGTTCATCAACTAAGAAGTCATTCAGATCGAATTCATAGTCTGTATCATATTCTATTGTGCCTACAAATTTTACTGCATTATCTTTGATGGTTACGTTAAATGACTTCCCTTTTGCATCTACAGCTACAAATACATCATCAACAACTGTGATACCTGATTTAAACTTCACATTCCTTGACATTGTTACCTTGAATGTTCCGCCATTTACCTGGTCGATTGTCTCAACATATACCTTGTCATGGTCAGCATCAGAACCGTCAAATTCTTCGTTACCTTCTAATGCGAATTTATTTCCGGCTAAGTCCTTTATTTCTCCGTCTTTGAGTGCTTCTATTTTATAGGTATATTTAGCGTTGAAAGCAAAGGATTCTGCTGAGAATTCAATTACGGTATTATCATTAGTATAAGCTTTTGCATCTAAGTCTTTGGTTTTGTCTGTTTCGACACCATCGACAAGCTCTTTCCAGGCAATAGTCAATTTTGTACCTGCATCGTATTTTACTTCTTTGTCAAATTCCAATGCCAATACATGTTTGTCCACTGCGTAAACATTGTCTAATTCCGGATCGTCATTATCCCATTTGCCGCCATCGCTTGGAGCAGCAGTAAGTTTACCTGTGGTAACCTTTATTACGTTTCCAGCAAGGTCTGTTACGCCGTCAACAGTTATTTTGTATTGTACTCCCTGTGTAAGATCATTTACAGTTAGTTTAACTTTCTTATTATCAGCGTCATATTTAGCCTTGGTGGGAGCGCCGATATCATTGTTTAAGCTGTAATTGGAAATGCTTTCAGCTGATTTTTTATCAATTTCTTTATCAAATTCCAATACAACTGTGTTTTTGTCTTCAAATTTTACATCTTTCAAATAAGCTGATGCAAATTTGTCTTTACCGGGTGTGAAGGATTTTGCTCTTTCCTGCATAGCATTGCCGAATTCATCAAGTATTTCTGCAACCTTTAAGGAATGAGATCTTCCTGCTTCCATGTCTTCAACTGTTACTAAGAATTTCTTCCCTGATAGTTTTTCAACATTTTCTACATCCAGGTAATTTTTGCCTTCTGTAAGCGTGTAGTTCGATGTATCTAACGCGCTTTCAGCATCAATTCTGCTATCATCTACAAAATCAACTATAAGAAGGTTTCTTGAATATACTTCAACGTTGTTCAGAACAGGGGCTTTAACGTCTTCTTTTACTCCTGCAAAGGTGTAAACAGCTGCTCTGGTCATAACGTTTGCAACTTTTCTTCTGTCTGCAATGTTGCTTACGGAAAGCTTATAATTAGCTCTGTATGTTTGGGCTTCTGTGACAATTTCTACGTTATCTTTGTCTTCTTCATCCCATACTACGCTTACTATTTCAAGCTCGCTGCCGTCTTTTTTATTTTCAACGATTTCATAGTTTTCCAAGTCTTCTGCCGATTCTTTAGTAACTGGCTCGTTGAAATAAACTACAATTCTTTGGTTGGTTTCTGCTTCAGTTTTGTCTGCATCAATTCTTGGTGCGGATTTGTCTACCTTTGTTTTGAAAGAAGCTGATGTAGTTTTTCTTACTACTCCATCAGTTGATTTAAGATTAGTTGCTTTAACTGTATAGCTTGTTTTGTCTGCTAATCCTTCAGTAGTCAATGTAACTGTGTCGCCATCAACTTCTGCTTTTAACACTTCAACTTTTGCGATAGTATAATTTTCAACATCTGATCCTGTTTCAAAATCAATTTTTCTGCTGAAAGTAAGAACTACTTCTTCAACGTCTTCACTTACTGCCTTTGACAGTTCAGGGCCACCGGATGCTTTTGCAACGCCTGCGAATTCAACTTTTGATTCGCCGACTACTAAAGTATAAAGTTTGCCTGCTGTCATAGCTGCTGTTTCAAGTCTTACAACTTTGTCTCCAACTAACTGTGCAGCGTTTACATCAAGTCCTGCAATTTCATAGTTGGCTGCTTTTTCTGCATATCTTGCTTCAACTTCTTCTTCAAATTCAACTTCTACTACTGCATTACCAACAGCTTTGGCTGATTTTACAGCTACTGCTATTGCATCTTCATATAGTCCGTTGTTTACAGCTACATCTTTGTCTATTTTGCCGCTATCGATTAGAACTTCGATAAGAAGCTTGCCATCTTTTGTTGCATTTTTAAGAGCTGCAACTGTTGCTTTGGCTAAATTATCTATAGAGAAAGATTCAAGGTTTTCCGGATTTAAACCTACTAATTTTGCAAATTCAAATACTTCTGAGAACTCAAAATCGCCAACTACTGTTCCGGTGTTTTGTTTGTATCCTAATGCTTCAAGTAATACCTTGTAATAGGATTGTTCATTAATTTTTTCATTGGGCATGAAATTTCCTTCTGCGCCTATCCAACCTAATTCTGGATGTGCCTTCAGGTATGCCATTAAGTTACTGCCTTCTGCCCATGCATAGCCTTTTGCATCGTTAAAGTTTTCTTCACCTTCAAATTCCAATGCTTCTTCTTCAAGACCTCTTAGTCTTAGGAAAAGTATTGCTGCCTGAAGTCTTGTTGGTGTGGATTCTGCGTATTCTACTGTTACGTTGTTTCCGTCTCCTATTAGCATTCCGATTGCTGCCAATGCTCTCACATCTTCACTGATAACTTCGTCTGCAAGTACAACTGTGAATGATGAGAAGATTAACGCAATCGCTAATACTAATGATAGTACTTTTTTACTCATATTGTTTCTTTCCTCCTTGTGTTGTTTAGAATGTGATTTTGATATTTGTTTTGTATTTTGATCTTGCATATTGTCAATAGATCTAAATTTTTCGACCTATTCACTTTCACCTCCTTTCAAAAATTACATAGAAAATCTTTTGACAGTTAACATAATTCTACGTCGCTTTTAAAATTCCTTCCTGCGTAACTGAACTGTAACAATGTGTAAAGGGTTTGTAATGGGTATATGCGGTTATGGAGGAAAAGTTATGTAAACTATTAGGTGTTAGTTGTTAGGTGTTAGCTGTTAGG
>JAAYKT010000012.1 GCA_012522255.1 Clostridiales bacterium | reverse complement strand
ACGTAGTAAGCGATGATATAGGTTTCGTTATGTATAACCTTATAGATAATTTCCAGTTGTATTATGGGTAGTTTTGCTTCTGGAAATTAGGTAAATAAACTACTCAAAACATATTATACGAGGAGGTATATGGTGTATATAAGAGAACGATTGGATAACGGAATACGGATAGTTGCAGAAGAAATAAAACACGTTAATTCGGTTTCTATAGGTATTTGGGTCAGATCAGGTTCAAGATATGAAAATACACAAAATAATGGAGTTTCACATTTTATCGAACATATGCTATTTAAAGGTACCAAAAACAGAACAGCAAAAGAAATTGCCGGCAGTATAGACAAAATAGGTGGACAGCTGAATGCCTTTACTGCAAAGGAATGTACTTGCTTTTATGCCAAAGTTTTGGATAGCCATTTCGATATTGCCTTGGATGTGTTATCAGATATGCTTATGAACTCTGCTTTTTCTGAAGTTGAGATAGAAAAAGAAAAAAAAGTTGTAATGGAAGAAATAAGCATGTATGAGGATTCACCTGAAGACCTGGTACATGATATATATACCCAAACCGTTTTGGCAAACCACTCCTTAGGTATGCCTATATTAGGCAGCCGGGATTCGCTGGGTTCGCTTAGCCGCGATGATATCATTAATTATTTTGACGATAATTTTCATTCAAGCAATATAGTCATATCATTAGTTGGAAGCTTTGATAAAGAAGGATCCATAGAAAAGATTAAAAATACCTTTGCCACATATTCGGTTAAAAACATAAGAAAAGAAACCGGACCGACACCTGAATTCATTCCCGATTCAATACATAGAAAGAAAAGTACGGAGCAAACACACCTTTGTATGGGTTATAAAGGCATGGAACTTGGAAATAAGCATAACTATCCTTTGCTTGTTATGAATAACATATTTGGCGGCTCCATGAGCTCCAGATTGTTTCAAAAAATTCGTGAGGAGAAAGGCTTAGCCTATTCGGTTTTCTCTTATCCTTCTTCATATATTGATTGCGGATTGTTTTCTATATATGCCGGTATGAAACCAAGTCAGTTTAAATCAGTATTAAATATTATTTATAATGAAATTGATGAACTTAAAAAAAATAGCATCAGCGAAGAAGAACTGTTTGATTCAAAGGAACAACTAAAAGGGGGCTATATTTTAGGCCTTGAAAGTACAAGCGGAAGAATGATATCAATTGGAAAATCAGAACTTCTACTGGATAGAATATATGCACCCGAAGAAATTCTAAATCTAATTGATGCTGTTACAATGGAAGATGTAAGATATGCAATAGATTATATATTCAACAATGAAAACAGAGGTGCTGCCGTAATAGGCCCCGGCAAAATAAATATTAAAGAACTTATTTAATCAGTTCTTATAAATAAAACACTTTAGAATACATAAAAATAACAACATGATGAGGTTATTATGAGAAAAAATATAAGTATTAAAATAATAAAAAAAGACTTTGAAGGTGAATTTGATTTGCCTTCTTATGCTACAGCCGGTTCTGCGGGACTGGACTTGTT
>JAAYKT010000011.1 GCA_012522255.1 Clostridiales bacterium | reverse complement strand
TCAACGAGAATTTTTCCGCCTGTAACCTCATAGAACCTCGGTATCAGGCTGCACATTGTTGACTTCCCTCCGCCGGAAGGACCCACAAGAGCAACGGTATCACCTGATTTAACCTTTAAATTAATATTATTTAAAACAAAAACATTCTCATCATATTGAAAAGAAACACCTTTAAACTCTATAGTACCGTCTACGTTCTTTAATTCAATGGCATTTTTATCATCCACAATGTCAGTTTCGGTATCCAGGATTTCTAAAAATCTTTCAAACCCTGTCATACCTTTTTGGAATTGTTCGGTAAAGTTTATCAAAGACCTGATAGGATTCAAAAGCGTATTGATATAAAGTAAATAAGCAACCAAATCTGTAGACATTATACTGCCGTTTCTTATAAAAAATGCTCCTGAAATAACTGTAGTTACATAAATCATACCCTGAAAGAAAACCAATCCGCTATGGAATTTTCCCATATAGCTGTAGCTTTCCTCTTTTGTATATAAGAATTCTTTGTTGCCATATTTAAATTTCTCATACTCCAAATGTTCGTTGGAAAAGGACTGTACTACCCTCACGCCGGAAATACTGTCTTCCAATTGCGAGTTTACATTGGCTATCTTTTGTTTGTTTTTCATGAAAACCTTTCTCATTCTTTTATTATAAAAATAAGCAACATAAACCATTATAGGGATAAAAGAAAATACAATCAAAGTAAGCTTCCAATCAATGCCAAGTAAAATTATAAATGAACCCATAATCTTTACCAGCGATATGAATATTTCTTCAGGGCCATGGTGTGCAAGTTCCGATATATCAAATAAATCATTTACAATCCTTGACATTAAATGTCCGGTTTTATTATTGTCATAAAATGTAAAACTTAGTTTTTGCAAATGATCAAAAATATCATTTCTCATATCATATTCCATCCGGGCTCCCATAATATGACCCCAAGCGGTAATAAAATAATTACAACCGTATTGAATAATGTATAAACTTAATAAAAATAAACCTATTTTGATAATCAAATCTATCGATGTACCGCCATTAACAATTGCTTCATTTAATAAGAACCTTACTATTATAGGGAATACAAGATCCACGCCGGCGGCGGTAAAGGCGCATACCATATCAAATATGAATATATGCTTATATGGACTATAGTATTTAATGAATTTAACCAACTTTCTCACTTATGCGGACCCCCATTTTATATTTATGCCGAAATTCAAACACAGATATCATATCACAAATTTGAGTACAATAAAAGAAGGATGGAAAATTGTCAAAGTCAATACAAAAGGATGTCCGCCGGAAGAAACGGAGTTTTTTTGTACTATTGCAATTTATAAAACAGTGTGATAAAATACCATTTGTCAATCGAAAACTGAAGGAGGTGAATGTTTTGGCCAATATTAAATCAGCATTAAAAAGAATAAAAGTAATAGAGTTTAAAACTCGACGGAATAAAATAATTGTTTCCACCTTAAAAACTTCAGTTAGAAAATTCGAAGATGCTTTAAAGGCCGGGAATGTAGATGAGGCAAAAGATTTATATAAAAAAGCTGCAAGGCTTATTGATAAAGCAGTTTCAAAAGGAACACTCCATAGAAACACTGCAGCAAGAAAAAAATCAAGGCTCGCTAAAAAGTTAAATGCAGCTATGTAAGAAAATAAACAAAAGGTCAAATGCTATGATGCAATTGACCTTTTTCATTCAAACAATTCCGTTAAAAGAACCTCTGCTGCAAACTTTTCCATAGATTTTTCCGTATACATACCTGTCTTCATATCAGTCTCACATTTTATACATTTTTCCAATGCTGACTCAAGTGTTTTATAATTAATATAATTGCATTTGTTAATGTTTTTCCTGACAACGTATTCATTCATTTTTAACCCTGATGCTATACCTTTAATATCCAAGCCTTCTTCTTTGAGTTCTTTTATTTTCGTTAAATTTTTTATCCCCCAGGATATAAGTCCCAATATTGAATAAGTGGACTCCCCTCTTAATAGCAAGTCAGAATATATCTTCAGACTATTTGGGATATCCTTTTCCAAACATGTATCTATCAGCTTAAAAACGTCATTTTCTATAGGCTCCTTAACTAATTCTTTTATAATGTCCAAACCAACTGTTTTTTCATCGCCGCTAAAAGATAAAATCTTTTCCAATTCGTTTTGAATGCTGTACATATTGGCCTCACTGTTTTTATCCAGGTAGCCCATGTTTTGTATTAAATACTCTAATGAATCATATTCAATTATTTTACCTGCGTTTTTCACAAACCTAAAAATCCATTGTATTAGGTCCTTTTTATCTATTTTTTTGAATTCAAAGACACTTCCAATTTTGTTTATGTCCTTGAATATCTTTTTTCTTCTGTCTATGTCGCCATAGGAAACAAACAATAAGCAAGTATCATCATAAATATTGTTGATTATGTCTAATATTTCCGAACCGGTATCATTTTTGTTTTCAACCTCATCAGATTCAATTTTTTTTGTTTTTGTTTTAAGACCGAAAAAATCTTTTATCACTACTAATTTTCTTTCTGAACCAAAAGGAAGGGTTTCACAAGCATTTTGCAGTTCTATTATATCTATATTTTTCTTATCAAAAACCGTATAATTGATTTCTTCAAGTCCCTTTACCACACGAGATTTTATTTCCTCCAGGCCCCTGTCTAAGAGGTAGCTCTCCCGGCCATATAAAAGATATAGTTTTTTAACTTCTGTATTGATTTCTTTTATAAAACTTCTATATATATCTATCACCTCTATTTCGTAACTGTTATAGTTATAGTTTATCTTTAACCTTGTAACTGTCAAATCAACAAAGTGTGCACAAAAACTGTTTTACTAACGAACTGTCTTAATTATAACTTTATTGCCATTAGTTTTCAAAGATATAGCACCATTAATATCTGTCCTATAGATTGCTTGTGAGGACATCTCTAATCTGCTGATTACTTCTTTAGATGGATGTCCAAAAGTATTTTTGCCTACCGATATTATCGAAACCTTAGGAGATACGGCTTTTATAAATTCCTCCGTAGAAGATGAATTACTGCCATGATGAGGAACTTTCATTACATCTGCAATAATATCTTTGCCATGTAATACCCATTCCCCTTCCTTTTCAATATCACCGGTGTATAAGGCCTTAAAATTCCTAAACTTGAGTATAGCCACCAAAGAATTATTGTTTTCATCCGATTTGGTATATTTCAAAAGCGATTTTTCAGGAAAAACAATTTCTATTACAGTTTCGCTATCCAGTCGTAATTCATCCCCGGCTTTGGCATAAATAACGCTAATCTTCTTCTCTTTGCATAATTCCATAAATTTTTTACTTACACCGGATTCATAAGGTACGTCCGGCATTATTACTTTACCTGTTTTGATTGTTTTGACGGTTTCCAATAATCCTTCCAAGTGATCTTCGTGAATATGAGAAACAATTATGGTATCAATGCTCCATACACCTAATTTTAATAAAGACGGCACAGTAATTTTGGAGCCTACATCGAAATAGTAATCGCCTTTCCCGGCGGAACCTCCACCATCTATCAAGACATGTTTACCTTTTGATGTTGTTATCAAACTACTGTCACCTTGTCCCACATCCAAAAATACCAGTCTTATATTATTATTCAAAGTAACATTGCTAAGAGGAATTAATAATAAAACAGACATAATAGCAACTGCCAGTCTGCGCTTTTTCACATCGGCGAAAAATCCGATATCCTTAAATAAAGCAATCATTATAATTAAATAGTATATCGAATAAAAGAATAAAGGAAAGGACGGTATGTAAAGCCCTGACAAAGGTGATTGGGCAGCTATATCTACC
>JAAYKT010000087.1 GCA_012522255.1 Clostridiales bacterium | reverse complement strand
CTGCTGACGTATACGGCTACTGCAGCTGCGGTATTCGGCGTTTACTTCAGGCTGCAGGGTATTGTTTTTATGCCCATTTTTGGACTGAACAACGGAATGATACCAATTGTTTCTTACAACTATGGCGCACGTAATAAGAAAAGATTAATTCACGCTATCAAGCTAAGCATGACATATGCAATCGTAATTATGGTAATAGGCTTTGTAATGTTCCAGATCTTCCCGGCACAACTTCTGTCCCTATACAACGCAACAGCGGACATGATAGCCATTGGTGTCCCCGCATTTAGAATAATTAGCATCAGCTTCTTGTTTGCCGGCTTCTGCATTATATCAGGGTCCGTTTTTCAGGCATTGGGGAACGGAATCCCAAGTATGATAACATCTACCTCAAGACAATTGATAGCACTTATACCTCTTGCTTTGCTGTTATCAAGAATCGGCGGGCTGAACGCAATATGGTGGGCCTTCCCGCTGTCAGAGATACTTGCGGTTGTTATTACAGCCTTTTTCTTAAAGTACTTTTATAATAACAAGATAAAGGTATTAGGCTAATCTACTCTTTCACTCCATTAATATACTTCTCCATAATCCCGGCTGCGCATCCAACTAATTCAGCACAAGGGCGTTTTTCATAGTACTCCTTTGTACGTGGTGCTGGGACAGGACTCTCATCTCCTGCAGCCATACCCAGAAGCTCTCTGCAAATAATTGAATCGTGTTCTTCCTTAAACTGCGCAGCGAGCTCCTGTATCAGCTTATAATGTGCTGCTTTCGCCTGGTCATCCTTCGGGTCGGTGTACCCATACATAGCTCCTGCTATTGCAAACATGCTGCTGACTGCTCCGCAGACCTCACGAAGCTTTCCCATCCCGCCACCAAAGGATGAGGATAACTTAACAGCCTCTTCAAAATCCTTATTCAATTCTTCACAAAAAGCTGCAAACACAGCCTGAGCACAATTGTAGCCTTGATTAAACAGCTTTATTGCCTGCTCTGATTTTTCACTCATATAATCCCTCCATCGTAAACAAACTCGTTCAATTCTAAATTCCTATCATTTGTGTTCAAGTATCAATCCGGAGTGTAACTCAATCTTTCGGCGTGCTAATAGTCCACGCATGTTCTCCTGAATTCTTAGAAACTATAATTGATTCCCTGTGAAAAATAGTAGCAAATGATTTTTGATATTGTCAAGTAGTTTCGGAGACTA
This sequence comes from Clostridiales bacterium, assembly GCA_012522255.1. Lineage (GTDB taxonomy): Bacteria > Bacillota > Clostridia > Lutisporales > Lutisporaceae > JAAYKT01. The sequence continues at coordinate 813 of JAAYKT010000087.1, read as the reverse complement.
TAATGCAGCCTCAAAAAAGCACCAAGGAGGCAATCCGAAAAACAGGAAGGTATAACTAAAAAGAAAGAGACCTATTATAACCCCAACTACCACAGCGAATTCTATTCTTATAGAATCTAAATAATGTAAGGATACTTAAGGAAAGTTAAGAAAAAACTACTTAACAACCTTTCTCTGAATTGGTAGGATAATCCGTAAAATCAATTGAATTAGTTTACAAAAAAATATATACTATTATTAAGTCACTATAACAAGTACGGTGACTTAAATAGTCTAAATACCTAAGGCATCCGAAGGTATGAGGGTATTATTGTTCACTGTCTTATTTTATTAATCTGATACCAGAGTGTTTTTAAGTTTACAAAAGCACTCCTATGATAGTTTATTTTATAAAGTGACTTATAGCTTCACATGAGAGTACATAGTCAACGAATGCGGGGTGGCCGCTTATTACTATGCGGTAAGCATATCTTTGTAAGGAGGGCTTTGGTGAAGGCCTTTGAGAGAGCCTTCGAAGTAAATATTAAGGATTAACTCCAGTGAGATTGGGTCGATACCATGGAGGTTTGTAACTGGAAAATTTCTATTTAAACCTTATTAAAACTATTATACGAGGAGAAAAAATATGAGTAAAGTGGATAGTAAAAAATGATTGTTTAGCTATTGTAATTGATGATGAGCATGTCTACTATCCACTTGCTCAAGATATCTACTCATATCTTTACAAAGATTCATCTTTACGTTCAGCTGGTTGCCCGGATGATTGCCAAGCGTTACGGGAAAGCATGCCCTCTCTTCGATACACTAAGGTTG
>JAAYKT010000010.1 GCA_012522255.1 Clostridiales bacterium | reverse complement strand
GGCATACCTAAGGCATTGTTGTTTTATTATTATTACCCATTTTTAAAAGTTTTCTTTGAAGAGTTGGGCGCTGAAACAGTGATATCTCAAAATACAACTAAAGAGTTGATTGATAAAGGGATTAAGGTTTCTGTCTCAGATATTTGTGTGCCAATTAAAATTTTAAATGGGCATATCTTGAATCTATTAGATCATAATGTAGATTATCTTTTTGTGCCAAGAATGATGAGTGTCAGAAAAGGAGAATTTTTTTGCCCCAAGTTTATGGGGCTTCCGGATATGGTTAAGTATGGGATACCGGAATCTGAGGATAAACTTTTATCACCTAATATAACCTCTTACAGAGATGATATTTCAGATATAAAAAATTTCTCATTTATCTGTGATTATTTGGATGTTTCTATGATAGATGTTAGAAAAGCTCTGCGGCGGGCAAGAATGGTTTGGAATGAATACAGAAAACTTTCAATGAAAGGATTTAGTGCAAAGGAAGTTTTGGATTGTATGGTTTTGGGTAGAGAGCTTAGTAAAAAACAGGATGAGGGTATACTTAACATAGGTTTAATGGGTTATGTATACAATCTATATGATGAATTTGTCTGTATGGGAATAGTTGATATGTTAAAAGAAAAAGGGATAAGGGTTAAGACTTTTGAAATGTTTGACGAAAAAGTTTTGGACAGCCAACTTAAAGGAATGAGAAAGACACTGTTTTGGACTTTTTCCAATAAGTTACTGGCAGCAGGCTATAAGTTTTTTAGGGATCCTTTTATTGATGGTATAATACATGTTACTGCTTTTGGCTGCGGCCCGGATTCACTTATAGGCAAAATTATGGAGTTGGAATCAGTGGATTATAAGAAGCCTTTTAAGACATTAAGAGTGGAAGAGCATACCGGAGAGAATCATTTACAAACAAGAGTTGAAGCATTTATTGACATGCTTTATAGAAAAAAGGTAAAGTCCCCAAAGGAGTCATAAGAATGAAAATATCTTTTCCTTATATGGGTACAACAGTTATTTATAAAACACTGTTAGAGCTTTTAGGGCATGAGGTTATACAACCACCTATCCCTTCACAAAGAACTATAGATTTGGGAGCCAAAAACAGCCCTGAGTTTGCATGTTATCCTTTGAAGGTTATTTTAGGCAGTTATATAGAGGCTATTGAGATGGGTGCAACAACGATTGTTACATCAGGAGGGCATGGTCCTTGCCGTGCCGGTTTTTATGGTGAAACACATGGCAGAATACTAAAAAGTATGGGCTATGATGTGGATCTGATTGTTTTTGATGCTTATAAAAGAGATATCATGGGAACAATTAAGAACATAGGCAAAATAAAAAATGGCAAGTCATTAATATTCTTATTAAATGCAATAAAAACTGTTTATTTTATGTCTAAGGCCATGGATAGATTAGAAAAAAAGATACAAAAAATAAGACCCTATGAAGTTACAAAGGGAGAAAGCAATAAAGCATGGGAAGAAATTCAATATATTTTTAGTGGTATAAAAAATAAGGATGATGTTAAAAAGGCAGAGGCAGAAGGCCAAACCATTATGGAAAGAATTAAAACAGTTTCCATATCTGATTCAAATAGAATCAAGGTTGGTATAGTAGGCGAGATATATGTGGTAATGGAAAAATCAATAAATCTAAAGATCGAAGAAATATTAGGAAGTATGGGAGCAGAAGTAGAAAGGTCACAATATATATCAGAATGGATTGATTATAATCTGTTACCTTCATGGTTGACAAAACCTCATGAACTTGAGATTTTAAATAGAGGTGCAAAATACATAAAAGAGAATATAGGGGGACATGCAAAGCAAACGGTAGGACATATAGTAGATTATGCGGAAAGAGGATTTGATGGGGTTGTCCACCTTATGCCGTTTGCATGTTTACCGGAATTAGTCAGTCAAAGCATTATACCAGCAATTACGAAAGATTATAATATACCTGTTATAACCTTGGCTATTGACGAACAAACAGGCATGGCAAATGTACAAACAAGGATTGAGGCCTTTTTGGATCTTATAAAAAGTAAAAGAATGGTTAGGATTGCATAAATGGAGGATACATATGATTGAAGCATATTTAGGTATTGATGTTGGATCTGTAAGCACCAATTTAGTAGCAATCGATAAAGATAACAAGATACTATCTACCCAATACTTGAGAACCAATGGACAGCCAATTGAGGCTTCAAGGATTGGCCTTAGAAGTTTATATAATGAGTTCGATGGTAAAATAAATGTGCTTGGGGTAGGTACCACCGGTAGTGGGAGGCAGTTAACCGGTATCATGGTTGGTGCGGATGTTATAAAAAATGAAATCACAGCTCATGCTACTGCAACAATTACATATGCGCCGGGTACGAGAACTATTTTTGAAATCGGCGGACAGGACTCAAAGATAATAATCCTAAAAGACGGAATGGTGACAGATTTTGCTATGAACACGGTTTGTGCTGCAGGTACCGGATCTTTTTTAGAGCACCAGTCAGAACGATTAGGGATACCTATAGAAAGATTTGGAGATATGGCTTTAACAGCAGAAAGAAATGTTAGAATTGCCGGCAGATGTACCGTATTTGCTGAATCGGATATGATAGCTAAACAGCAATTCGGCTTTTCAAAGGCAGAAATAATAAATGGTTTATGTGAAGCCCTTGTCAGGAATTATATAAACAATTTAGGCAGAGGTAAAAAATTAGAACCTCCATATGTCTTTCAAGGTGGTGTGGCAGCAAATAAAGGTATTGTTGCTGCATTTGAAAGGGAACTTAAGCATACGATTATAGTTCCCGAGAATTACGGTGTTATGGGGGCTATCGGCGCGGCGGTTTTAGCGAAAGAATTGGTTGAAAGGTCAAATAAGAATACAAAGTTTAGAGGTTTTGAATGCGCGGAATTGGAGTTTGTTCCTACAAGCTTTAATTGCAATGGCTGTGATAATGCCTGTGAGGTAATAAAAATAAAAATGGACGGTAAAGTTGTTGCCGTATGGGGGGACAGATGCGGTAAGTGGACTAATGCCATTATATAAAATTTGTTAATTGATTGCATATATTTAACCCTCTTATAATAACTTATATAAAAGGAGATAGATCTCCTTTTAGGAATAAGTGTGCGATGGGAGGGATTATTATTAAGCATAAAATCATCTTATTAACAAAAAAAAGGCTTATTATTTATGCAGGAATAATTATTTTAATTGTATTGGGTTTGATACTGATGCTTAGATTTACCGGTAATAAAGAGGAAAAATCCGCTGTTGGCTATTTTTATTTGGAATACAAGGATGGGAAGTACATAGGTGTAGAAAATACTGAAAAAGGAGAAATCAAAGTTGAGGTTTCAATAAACAAAAACAAGATTAAAAACATAAAGATAATTGATTTCCCTCGAGAATATATTCAGGAAAATAAAGAAATAAAAGATGAAATAACGACAACTATCAATAATATAATTAAAACTCAAGAATTAATGAGTATTGAGGATATGGAAAGATCTTCATATGTTCTGAATAAACTTCTGAAAGCAATTAGGAATGCGTTGGATGAGTCCTTGTTAAGTTAATGAATAAGACAATAAGTTATGTACGGTGCATAACTTATTGTTTTATTGAAATTGACAATCATTACATTTTCTGATACTTAGGCCATTATCCCCTTATTTATTTAAAGATGTATTTTTGCTTGTACATTCAGGGCAGTAACCATAAAAGTAAATTTGTTGTTTCACAATTTTGTAATCGGTTTTAACCTCTACCTGTTCAGTAAGATCAATATCATCAAGCTCGGCATCATCTACTTTGCCACAATTAAGGCAGATGACATGCGGGTGCTGGATTGTGTTGGCATCATATCTAAAGCTTCCTTCACCCACATTCAACTCTTGTATAAGACCTAAAGATTTAAAGACTTCTAAAGACTTATATACAGTAGCCAGGCTCATTGTCGGGAACATCGGGTGCAACTTATTGTAAATACTATCAACACAGGGATGTTCTCGCGTATCTTTTAAAACATCATATATAGCTATTCTTTGCGGTGTAATTTTATAACCATTTTTTTTCAACACACTTATTAGTTCATTCATTACTAAGCTTCCTCCAGGTATTGTAATCTAAAAAAAGAATAATAGAATGCCTGTTATTTGTCAAGTTTGCAAATCTTAGTGTTGCAAATCCAAGCTTTTTATTATATATTTACCTTAAGGTAGATAGGACAAGCTAATAATACTATATTGTATGGAGGATGATCATGGAAGCAAAATTAGCAGGACAAAAAACTTTCTTAACTCTGTTAAAAGAATCTGATATACAGACTATTGATAATTGGTCATGCGACCCTTTGCTATGCAATACATACCATAATTGTGATTCGTTAAAGGAACAATACCTAAAATCTTATATTGAGTCACAAGAAGATAATTTTGCGATATATTTGATAAATACGATGGATAATATTGTTATAGGAAGGTTATCTATTGACATTTCATATGATGAAGATTGTGCCGGTATCGATATGGTTATTGCGGAAAAAGTATATACAGGTAAGGGTTATGGTAAGGATGCCTTAAAAACAATAATTAAATACTGCTTTGAAGAACTCAGGCTAAACTGCATTAAAATGATTTTCAAAGAAGATAATATGAGAGCAGAGTATTGTTGCTGGGCTTGTGGACTGAAAGAAGACAAGTATTATTTATCTGAAGATAGATTTAAAAATACCTCAGGTATGGTCATTTATAAAAGAGATTATATTGGGT
>JAAYKT010000086.1 GCA_012522255.1 Clostridiales bacterium | reverse complement strand
GGCTTTAACTGATGCGTATACGATGACTAAAGCTATAAACGCCAGTACATATGGGAGGGTTATACTGTCCCTCATTTTTCTTGCATATCCTGGTGCAGATTTGGCCAATAATTCTATCAGCACATAGGTAACAACTGTTAAAATGATACCTGTGCCAAAACCTAATAATATGGTGTAAATATTAATAAGACACACCCCCAAATACTTCTTGTATGTCAGCTTCACTTACTCCGTACACACGCATAGCTTCGATACATTCCATAGAAGGCGGGTTGGCTATTTTCCATTCCCCCTCTCCGGAGAAATCTTCTGTATAAGGTGTCCATTCCACTATTGTGTTGTAATTGATCACACCGTTATGAATAGATACCTCTGTAATAGTAGTTATCTTTTTTATACCTTTACGGGAGTCTGTAAACATTTGTATTATGATTTGGAATGCCTGGGCAACCCTTTCTATAACCAATGGCAACGGTAACTGAACACCTTCCTGCAAAGCCAACATAGCAGTATTTCTTACTGCTTCTTCAACTGAAGCGAATGACGAAAAGTGAGCTGTCGCCATGGAACCATCATGACCACGGGTACATGCTTCGATAGTTGTTAGAACCTCACCCATCCCACGAAACTCAGGAACGATGATCACATCCGGTGTTAAACGAAGTATCTTCGTGAACAGGGTTTTCATATCTGCTCCAACTTCGGGATGCGCTTCCAGTTCCCATATTTCTCTGTCAGGATGAATTTTCTCCAGTTTTAATTCATTATCTATATCCAGTACCCGAATTGATAATCGGGGATCTAGCTGACTTGCTAGGAGTCTTAACAATGTTGTTTTCCCTGAATTGACCCCGCCACATACCAGAATATTTCTTCTTCCAGTAGTGAAGAGTTTTAATATTTTACTGACACGGGTGTCCATCGTTTTTAACTTTATAAGATCCTGGGCAGACAGATTCCCGGGTTTCCGTAATGCGAAACAATACCCTTCTGTAACAGGTCGACATAGAGCTGTTATACGAGAGCCATCCGGCCTTACCAATTCCATCATCGGGTGACTTTCATCAAGTGGTGAACCTACGTCTGCGATAGGCTTTAACCGGTTAATCAAATTACCTGTTTCTTCGTTTGTGAATTGAATAGGAACACGCTGTAAAAGCCCCCGTCTGACAACATAAACTCTGCCATTGGGTGTTACTCGTATCTCGTCTATTTCTGGATCTTCGTATAATGGAGTTAGTTCCCCCATGCCATAATTGCGGTTAAATATGATGAGTGCTGCTTCATCGTGGGTCATATCCTCAACAGTTATTTTGAGTTCGTGCATAACCTCAACAATTTTATCCAAACAGGCCAACATTGAACCTGGTACTCCTGCTTTTGCTTTTTCAAACATATCCACGGATTCATTTGTAGAGTTGTCTATCAAATGTTGCACGATTATCTGGTTTACTTCCATTATGGGAAGAGTTGAAGGCATAGTTTCGGTAGATTCTTTATTTCGTCTAAACATTTATTCCACCGCCCCTACTGCTAAAACAGGAGCCGATTCTTTGCTTTTCTTAGCTAATGCCAAATGGGTCTTTTCCTGCTCAACTGAACCCTGAACAACAAAAGGCACTTCGGAAGGGTTAATTAATAAATAGACTATATGCGGCATTGAGGGCGAGCCTGCTTCTGTAACTGTACCCTTAGCCAGTTTTTGTACGGCAAATCCTTTATCGTCAATGATTTTTAGTACCCGACTATTTGATGCGACACAGGGGGATGAAACACCAGGCGTTGTATCAACGCGGTAAATATCAACAATATCGCCCTCGGTTACTCCCGCATAACGCGCAGAGTCTATAAATACTCCGACAACCTGTTTATCCTGCATATCTTCTTTAGGGTCAACAATATTGCGAATATCAATAGGTTTCCCTGCATAAAGCGGCGCTGAAGTAAACAGTTCCGTTATCTGTTCCGGGCTGGTTACTGTAAAATCATCCACGATGTTAGGCGGCACGGCCTTGGTCGTTATGTTTTTCGGACTTATGGATGAAAACGCATCCACATCCGTTTGTAGTACAACAATTTGCACCGTTTGTGTAGCCTCCTCAACTTGCTTATTGATTGCTGTATAAGCAAATACGGCTATCCCTATCCCTATTAATAGGGCTAATCCAATTATTAATTTTTTCTGCACTATTTTTCTCCTTTGCCATTTAATTAGAAAGAACATTCTTTTCGAATGTTCTTTGCTATTTCTTATTTAAAAAAACCACCCCCGTTTCTTCTTCTGTGGGAGTATAGGTTCCAAAATCTTTTCTAATTGTTTTTCATAATTGGTGTCATGTAGACAACCGGCTACATATGCTGATGTAAAACTTCTAAGTTGGGATAAGTATTTATCATTATTACTTCTGCAAAGCCAAACGATGTGGGCTTGTTCTTCATGACGTTTGTATTGCATAAATATCTGATACAACCGGTATATCCCGGCATCATTTTGTTCTGCCGGGATATAAATAACATCTGACATAGGTAATATACTATCCATATCATCGGCAGAACAATTGATTACCACATACGGGTATAACCGAAATAACGAATTCAAACTTTTTTCTACCTGTTGAGGAACTCCGTATAAAAAAATATTGTCTTTATATGCAGTATGCGTCGTATCGTTGTCCCAGAAGTAATTCATTACTTTTGGGATATTCTTTATATCAAGCCCTAAATGAATGGGAAGTGTAGAATATTTTTCTAAATCAATAACTGCCGTGGATTGATATCTCGATACTCGTAATGCAATCTCTGCCGCTAGTTTTGGGTTTTCCAATACCGCCAAAACATGACCCCGGGTAATAATATGCTTGTCCACCACCGTAATCTTTGATGCGGGGTCGTAGTCTTTTAATGCGGTTTCGTTCACTACCCCCTTGATAATCCCTTCTACTAAATCTATTGGCATTTTTAAAGAGGTCGCAATTTCTTGTGCGCTATAATCAATTGCCATCATGCGTATTCTGTCTGCTATACCCATTTTTTCCTTCCCTCCTGTAGAAAAGATTTTTAATACATTGCTACGACCATCACAGTAATCGTAGCTTCTATTACTGCTGCCCCGAATAATGCTATCCAAACCAGAGCAGAATATCTGAATTTTTCCTTCATGGGGTATTTTGCAAATCCAATCGCACATGCTAAAAATATTCCAAATAGTTCTAAAACACCGTCTGGTGCAATTCCCCCAAATACTTGTAACGCTGTCAATCCGCCACCTGAAACCAACATCACGCCAACGTACCCGATAAGCAGCCCATTCAGTGCCACTATAAGCCCGGGATATATGCCAAAGGTTAATCGTGCAGTCAATATGCAAAGCAAGGCAATTAAAGCGTTTTTGGCAAATATAGCTAAAATCGTTACTATTTTATTAATTTCTTTAAACGATATATTGCCGACAATTGCATATGTTATTTCGAATAAAGGCGTTAATAAAGGGGTGATTGTATCATAAGCGACCACCCCCGCAACTATGCTTGCAATAAATAATCCTATCCAAATTTTCATTCGCGGTAGGCTGTCCATTATCATTGGATTAAATAATTTCATAAAAAACTCCTTATCCTACCTGTGTTATTTGCTTGATACGACAACTGACTTTGTCGGTTATAGCGCAAGCGTAGTGTAAATCGGCAATTGTTTCTGAATACAACTTGCTTGCTTCAAGAATATTATATAAACGTACCTTCGTAACCAGATGTTCTAACGTTTTTATAATGAGATAACATTCCTTTTCTTTTGCTAGAATGTTTTCTTCATATCTTTGTATAGCCTTTTGGTATGCTCTCATAGATAAATCTTGAATTTCTTTAAAGATTTCATCATTTAACAGTACTGTCTTTTTTTGAGCGACACTCATTGTTTGCCATTTTTCTCGTTCCTTATCTGCTAAAAGTGCCATTATATTTTCAGATAATACATCCGGTTGCTTAATAGCATTTTCAACGGCATTTGATAAGATTTTCTCAACCTGTGAATAGAAAGCTAACGTTAGCCTGTCACGGTCTTTTGCAGGAACATTTGACAGTATTGACGGCAATGTCAAATAAATAAATTTTTCCATGAGTTCAGTTTTACCTTCTTCCAATTCCCTTCCCCTTTCCAAATTAGTTTCACCCTTCTCGGGGAATTCTTTTTTATAGCAGTCATCGCAATATCTTATCCCTACTGCCCTGTATTCTTCAGTATTAACCTTTATTTTGATCTCTTGATAGGGGAATGGGCCTCCACATACCGGACATTTCTCGTAATCGTAGGATTTTGTTACATTGGGCTGCGTTATTATATATGGTGTTCCCACGCGTTTTTTTTT
>JAAYKT010000085.1 GCA_012522255.1 Clostridiales bacterium | reverse complement strand
CGGCAAACTATGACAACAAGGCAGTAGGAACCAACAAAACTATAACAGTTGCTTACACCTTAGGCGGAGCTGACGCAGGCAACTATGTAAAACCGGTAGACTATACAGTATCTACAGGTGAAATAACTGCAATACTAATCAACACTGTAAATATCGCAGGAGTAACAGTACCTGTAAGAGGCAATACTCCGGTAAAAACAATTACAGAAAATAGTCAATACACAGGAACTGTAACATGGTCACCGACGGATAGTACATTTGGGGCGAGCACGGTTTACACAGCCACAATAACACTTACTCCTAAAGAAGGATACACTTTAATAGGTATAGCAGAGAACTTCTTTAAAGTTTTAGGAGGAACTGCAATAAATTCACCTAATTCAGGCGTAATAAAAGTTGTATTTCCAGCCACAAGCAGTGCTGGCACCGGCGGTGGCGGAGGAGGCAGCAGCAGCGGCGGTGGTGGCGGTGGAGGAGGAGGAGCATCAGGCGGAGGCGGCGGCGCACCAAGCGGCACAACAGCAGGTGAGACCCCAGTTACTACTCCAAGTATAGGAGAAGTTACAGAAGAGCTGCCCGATGGAACAACAGCTAATATAATAACTGCTGAAGAATTGACAGGACTGCTTATTAAGCCTAATGAAGATGGAGTTGTAGAGATTGATTTAAGCAATATGGATAAGGACAATGCAATAAAGATTTCAATATCCGGCGAAGAACCACTTAATGCTAAAGGAGAGGTTATTAATATAGTAACACCGGATGGAGAGATTTCCATCGATATGGATAGACTTTTGGCCGCCGGCTATAGTCTTGGGAGCAATGCAGAAATAGTAGTATCACCGGTAAATGGAAGGGCACAGATAATGGTAGACGGAAGAGAGGTAGAATTTGTACCCTTTGAAAATCCTGTGAGAATCGCAGTGGAGTATGAAGTCCAAGGTGAACAAAACAGCGATTTCATAGTAGCCTGCTTAGTGGATGATAATGGTAATAGAACAATACTGCCCATGAGCTATTTTGAAGACGGCAAACTTCGTTATCCTTCTGTATCATCAGGTCATGTAGAGATTATGTATAATAATGTTTTGTTTGATGACACTTCCAATCGTTGGATGGATGATGATGTAAGATACCTGGCAGCAAGAGGCATTATAAAAGGTACAGGGGAGAAAACCTTCTCACCGGAAGCCAATGTGAGACGTGCAGACTTTGTTGTAATGCTTGTTCGTATGCTTGGTGTAGATGTAGAAACATTTGATAATTTTGTGGATGTATCAAGTGACTCCTATTATGCCCATGAACTTGCAACGGCAAGAGCTCTCGGTATTGTAAAAGGAATCGGAGAAAACAAATTTAACCCTGAGGGTGAAATAAGTAGACAAGACATGTTTGTAATGCTTTATAGAGCTATGGAAGCTTATTCAAAAACACCTAAAGCTATGGACATAGAAAACTTAGTTTTTAAGGACTATGACAAAATATCCGATTATGCTCTTGAGAGCTTGGAAACATTTACAAAGGCGTTTATAGTAAAAGGGTCAGATGGATTCTTAAATCCAAAATCTCTTGCAACAAGAGCTGAGGCAGCGACGGTATTAAGAAATATTATGGAATATTTCACAAAATAAAATTTACATTTAAAAATGCAACGAAGATTTTTCTTCGTTGCATTTTTTTGTCTAATGGGAAAATGTTGTTTTCCCATTAGACAAAAAAATAAATTGACAGTCATTGTAAAAGATGCTAATCTAATAATGTAAATCCGAGTTAATTAGTATGGATTAAAAAGGAGGTATGAATTTGATACTATCCACTCGAAGCAGATACGGACTAAAAATGATGCTTGAACTGGCTTTGAACTATGAATATGGCTCTATCTCCTTGAGTAAAATAGCCGAAAGACAACAGCTTTCCGTGACATATCTGGAACAGCTTATAGCACCCCTGCGTAAGAGGGGCCTTGTAGAAGGAATCAGAGGTTCCAAAGGCGGATATATTCTTAAAAAAAGTCCCGGGGAAATAACTGTAGGTGAGGTAATCAGAATATTGGAAGGTCCCCTGGCACCGGCAGAATGCGTTTTAGATAAAGAAGAGTATGAATGTATAAATGCCGACAACTGTGCAACCCGGCTACTTTGGGAAAAAATATCTGAGAGCATTAATAATGTAATAGATTCAATTACATTAGGCGATATGGTAAATGACTTTAACAAACTTAACCCAAACAAAAACATAATAAGCGAGGAGTAGTGATTATGGGAAAAAGAGTATATTTGGATCATGCGGCGACAACATACACAAATGAGGAAGTATTAAAAGAAATGTTGCCTTATTTTTCAAAGATTTATGGCAATCCCTCCAGCATACATTCTTTTGGCAGAGAAGTAAAAAAACAAATTGATATTGCCAGAAACAGAGTTGCAAAAGCTATAGGGGCGCTGCCTGAGGAAATATTTTTTACAGCAGGTGGGTCAGAAGCTGATAATTGGGCGATAAGAGGTATAGCCTATGCAAACAAAAACAAGGGAAACCATATAATAACAACAAAGATAGAACATCACGCCTCTCTTTATACTTGCGAAAGCCTTGAAAAGGAAGGATATAGAGTAACCTATCTAAGCGTTGACAAATATGGAATGATAGATATAGAAGAATTAAAAAAGGCCATCGGTGATGATACGATACTTATTTCCATAATGTATGCAAATAATGAAATAGGCACAATACAGCCTATAGAAGAAATCGGTAAGTTGGCCAAAGCAAACAAAATATACTTTCATACCGATGCGGTTCAGGCCATAGGCAATATAAGAATAAATGTGAAAGAACAAAACATCGATTCCTTATCTTTATCCGCTCATAAGTTTTATGGGCCCAAAGGAGTAGGTGTTCTTTATATAAGAAAAGGTGTAAAGGTAAACAACCTTATTTATGGCGGTGCTCAGGAAAAAGGTAAAAGAGCGGGAACAGAAAATGTACCCGGTATAATCGGACTTGGCAAAGCCATTGAAATGGCTTCCGAAAACATAGATGAATATAATAAAACAATGACTCAACTTCGGGACAGGTTGATAAAAGGCATCATGAATAACATACCATATACAATACTGACCGGGCATCCAAAGATGAGGCTCCCGGGGAATGCAAGTTTTTGTTTTAAATTTATAGAAGGGGAAGCATTGCTTTTAAACCTTGATTTAAAGGGTATAGCAGGCTCCAGCGGTTCAGCTTGCACATCAGGTTCTTTGGATCCCTCCCATGTTCTTCTGGCCATTGGGCTTCCTCATGAGATAGCTCACGGTTCATTAAGATTAACCTTGGGGGATATAAACACTGAAGAAGATGTTGATTATGTTGTAAGGACCTTGCCTGAAATCGTGCAAAAACTTAGGGAAATGTCCCCACTATATGAAGATGTAAAAGGAGGAAAATAAATGTATACAGAGAAGGTTATGGACCATTTCACTTCACCTCGAAATGTCGGTGTTATAGAAGATGCAGATGGAATAGGTGAGGTTGGCAATCCCAAATGCGGAGATATAATGAGGTTTTATATAAAAGTCAAAGATAATATTATAACAGACGTAAAATTCAAAACCTACGGTTGTGGAGCTGCCATAGCAACGAGCAGTATAGCGACAGAATTGGTTAAAGGAAAAAGCATTGACGAAGCTCTGAAACTGACTAATAAAGCGGTTATTGAAGCCCTGGACGGCTTACCGCCGCAAAAAGTTCACTGTTCTGTCCTTGCAGAAGAAGCAATAAGTGCAGCTATAGAAGATTACAAAAAGAAGCATAATAAATAAAGCAATAAAATATAGTAGGTGTTTTATTTGAACAAAAGAGTTTTACTTGGCATGAGCGGTGGAGTCGATAGTTCCGCAGCGGCATATATACTTAAGGAAAAAGGATATGAAGTAATAGGCGCCACTATGAAATTAAAAGAAGTGGAAGGGCAAAAAAGCAATGCATGTGCCTTAAGCTCCGCAGCTAATGATGCGAAAAAGGTTTGTGACATACTGAATATCCCTTTTTATGAATTTGACTTCAAGGAAATATTCGAAATTAGAATTATGAATTATTTTGTGAATGAGTACAATGCAGGACGCACACCTAACCCGTGCGTCGCTTGCAATAAGTTTATAAAATTTGATATGTTTTATAAAAAGGCCGTGGAATTAGGTGCGGATTATATGTCAACAGGGCATTACGCAAAAGTAGAATATGACCCGGCAATGGAAAGATACCTGATAAAAAAATCAGTATCACAAGACAAAGATCAAACTTATGTACTGTATAATCTTACACAAAATCAACTGAAGCATATACTTTTGCCATTGGGGAATTATACCAAAGACGAGATACGAAAGCTGGCGGAAAAGATTGGACTGGGTGTTGCAGACAAACCCGACAGCCAGGAAATTTGCTTCATAGAAGACAATGACTATGTAAGATTTATAAAAGAAAATACCGGCGTAGAACCTGCTGTTGGGAACTATATTGATACAAAAGGCAATATATTGGGTAAACACAAAGGTATTATAAATTACACCATAGGGCAGCGGAAAGGCCTGGGAATAGCAGTTGGACGGCCTTTATATGTTGTGGATATTATTGCGGATAAAAATCTGGTAGTTTTAGGTGATGAAGAACTGATATTTAAAAAAGAGCTTATTGCGGAAGATGTAAATTATATACCTTTTGACAACCTGAACGATCCCATGAATGTCAAGGCAAAAATACGATATACCGCAAAAGAATCAGATGCAATTATTTTTCCATTAGGCGAAAATAAAGTAAAAGTATCTTTTGATAAAGAACAAAGGGCTGTAACAAAAGGCCAGTCAGTAGTATTTTATAAAGAGGATGTTTTGGTTGGCGGCGGAATAATCGTATCATAAAAGAATATTTGCATAAAATATCTCCATAAATATAATTTATGGAGGTATTTTTATGTCGGATAAAATGAATAGCAGGGATTGTTTACAAAGGGCTTGGATGAATACAATGGAATTAGTCAGGGATTTTGAGATGTACTCAAAAAAAATCGATGATGATGAAGTTTCCTGCCTTTTTAAAAGATATGCTGAGGAGCAGGGGATACAGGCAAGCAATCTACGGGAAATGTATAACAGATACAGGTAGGCATGGGATAGCATAAGGTAATTTGATTGACACTCAAATGGAGGTGTGATATTTTTAATTCATAAAATATGCTTGGAAACAGGATTTTAATATGATAAGACGAAACTATGTAGTTGGAATTATATACCTTTTGCTTGCAGTGGTACCATTGATAATAGCACCCTTTTTATATGATTACTTTTACCTTCCAAAAATAATAGCAATCTATTGTTTTGTCATACTTTTATAT
>JAAYKT010000084.1 GCA_012522255.1 Clostridiales bacterium | reverse complement strand
GCTTTGAACTATTTGTTCTCCTTTTTCATACATACGAGCAATCAGAAATTGTGCTTCTGAGTCACCTTGTTCCGCAACTTTCATAATCCATTTATATGAGTTATTATGATCATTCATTTTCGTCCTCCTAACTTTCCTTTTAAGCAATTTTATAATTATGAATGTTTTTTGTCAAGCCAAAGTTTGCTCGTAGTCAAAATGCGGTTAAAAAAGGTTTTGTTTTGAATATAAAAAAAAGCAGGAACCCTGCTTTAAATATGGTAACCCATAGGGGAATCGAACCCCTGTTGCCAGAATGAGAATCTGGAGTCCTAGGCCACTAGACGAATGGGTCATGTAATTGTGTGAAATTTAATGGCGACCCCTAGGGGATTCGAACCCCTGTTGCCAGAATGAAAATCTGGAGTCCTAACCCCTAGACGAAGGGGTCGCATTTAAAATGGTGAGCCTGGATGAATTCGAATCATCGACTCCCTGCTTAAAAGGCAGGTACTCTACCGCTGAGTTACAGGCCCAAACATATTAGATTGGTTTTAAAGCAATAAACTTTGCTTCTTTCACTCTATATAAAGGACAAATTATGAAAGGATAGCTTATGTGTCAAGATATATTATTGACTATTTCTAAAATACTTGTCGAATGAGTATGATAAAAGATTTTATAACAAGATTATAAAGACTTTAAAAAAGTTGCAATTTTTGTCAAAATCCAAAGTGTAATTGTATATTAAAAGATTGTTTATTTGAGAATATTGATTAAAAGATGTCAAAATAAAGACTTTTTTATGCATATATTTTTAGTCTATCATTTCCAAAAAACTCTCGAGTCTAATCTTACTTCTTTCATCAAGCTTGCCAGGTTGATCTCCTTCAAGTTGAAGTATAGGGCATTTTAAATACTTCTTGAGCAGTAAATGATCTAATTGCCTATGACAAAAAGATTGAGTATAACTGATAATGCCGTCAAGTTCACGTAATTCAATTTCTTTGTTTATATCTTCGACTCTCTTTTCGAGTGTATAAGGATAAGTAAAACGCAAATATTGATTGACAATGTCTTCTTCCATATAAAACATAGAAAACTGCCTTTGCACTTCATTAAAGATAATTCTTGCACCTTTTTCCTCCAAAAAACCATATAAGTCTGGTATAATAGGCGGAACTCCAACAAAGCCCAATCTATATTTAGCCTTTTTTAACTTACGCGATTTAGCTGACTTAATAAAGTCATCAAGCTCCTCAGAGTATTGCTGAATATTACCATTAAAATCTGATGAACACACAAGCCAGAGGTGATTTTCAATCCCTTTCACCAGCCCGTCTTGCCAGCTCATTCTATCAAGTTCAATAAGCTTTTTTCTTACAGTATCACACTTTTCTTTAATTCTCTTGGTTTTGTCTCGATTAGTATTATAATGCTTCTCAAGCCTCTCTATCTCTTCATTTAACAGATCATATTCTCGATAATAGGGATATGAAAATGGTATCACTTGAGTGTCTTCATGTTTCAAAATTGCCATTAATGAATGAGTATTTGAGCAATCTCCCTGAACAATGCCTATTACCTCGTCAATCTCAAAGCTCGAGCTTGTCGAATACATACCTTTTATCCATGAACCCAG
>JAAYKT010000083.1 GCA_012522255.1 Clostridiales bacterium | reverse complement strand
CTGCAGGTCTTTAAAAACGCTCCATCTTAGATGCTGCTTGTTTTTGGCAAATATGCTTTTATGTTCTATCCCCAGGACGATTGATTCTTTTTCTCGAATGCTGTCTGCAATATCCAGACCTCTTATAAACAGCAAATATGTAATCTGTTCAATTACTGACAGAGGATTGACAACTCCGCCAGTCCAGAATACTTCCCAAATACGATCAACTTTGTTTTTTATATCGCCTGTAATCATTTCGGCCTCCTGATTTCCAGCAAATTTATAGGTGTTATCCTGGGACAACGCTGAAGAATCTTAATTCGCCCTTTCGGGGGTACACTGTATTGCAATCAACACAATTAATGTTACTTCACTGCGTTCAGAATAACACTTAGTTTAACTCTGTTTTATTATTGAATTATGCAAAATCCTCATTTATTAACCATAACATTTAATCTTTCTACAACATCACCGCCCTTCCCTCCATTTTCCATCGTATAATTATACTCAGCACCCTTCGTAGGCACATAATAAAACACACCGCTACTGTTAGACGGTAGTAGGGTGTTTTCCGGTGTAAACACTATGCTCAAAAACAGAAATCAAATCTTATCAATTTCTATTAATGTACAAAGCCTGTCTTTTTCTTGTTTAATTAGTTTTCTAAAATATTGATTAGGATTATCACCGAAGTCAGGGCGAACTCTATTATCTGGATTAAAGTGATACTCACAGAAGTCAACGATTCTTTGTGCTTCCTTTGCTGCAAAAACAACATTGATTAAATCGAAAAAATTTCCTCCTCCATGAGTATTAATAAATATTTTTTTAAGCATTAAATCGGCTGTGGCAAACATAAATGCATCTTCTTGTTCTTTTTCATCCCAATAAAGTGTACTCCAACTTGATAGATAGTTTAAATCCCAAGCTTGATTATAACAACCTTTCATAATTATTTCTATTTTGTCACTATTTACACCTTTTGGTGGACGTATTCCCTCTTGATTTGTGAATAACATGGCAATATATGTGTTTGTGTATTGACAAATTAATAAATATTTGCAATTCCATGTCAAAAACGATATTATCTTGTCTACCGCCGATAAATCTTTTCGTCTGTATAAATAAACTATATGTAACATACATGCAACATGCATAAGTAAATGATCATCTTCTTTATGATACTCAATTGGTGTGTCATAAGGAATCTCACTAAATTCACAGGGAGGGATCTTATCAATTTTTCCTTGGGCAAGTCGTAGCCACATCATACTTGGATAAAAGTCAAAAGCCTCTTGAAATTTTTTCACTTCCTTTCTGGCATATATATTGTCATCTGTTCTTGTAGCATTTTCTGTAATAGCTAGACCTGAGCAAATAGATATCTGATGCATTATTACCCATGTCATAAGTAATGCAATAATTCGCATTTCTATTTCATCGTCAAGGGATCCTTGTTTGCATAGTCTTAGGAAACTGCTCAAAAGATTACGGTCAAGGAATATAGTCACATTTTTACTATGACATAACGCTGACAAGGATCTATACTCAAACACCCCTTCCGGTGCAATTTTGGGGTGAAATATTAACTGCAATTCATTTATTGCATCCCAAATAAATTGAGGTTCATCGTCCTTTAATATTAAAAAACTCATGATACCCTCCCATCCACTTTCAAAATAGTGTGGTTAAGTTTCCGTTAGTATAGCGGGGCTGTAAATTGCCAATTGTTATTTGGTTGGGAAAGTCTTGGAGACTTTTATATTTAATTTTTCTACGGCGCCACTGCTCTTCCCTCCAATTTCCATCTTATATTTGTTTTTCCAGTCGGATTATGTATTCTTTAAAAGAACTTCGTAGAATACTCTAATTCCCTGCCCATACGGAAACACTCCCCCCCCACAAAAAAATG
>JAAYKT010000082.1 GCA_012522255.1 Clostridiales bacterium | reverse complement strand
GTATTTATACTTATTTTATTATCACAATAATCTATTATACCTTTATGATTTTCTACAATCACACTATCTGTTCCAATAACAATAATCTTGGAAATATCAAGTACTATTTCTCTCGGTAACTCCAGTACATCTGATAGTTTTTCTTTTATTTTATACGTTTTCCCGTTCATTGCTTACACCTCTATAATAATTTATGTATTGTCTCAATCTTTAGAACAAGGAAACTTTTAAGTTATATATCCATAAGTTTTGGCAATAAAAAATTCTCCCGGGAATAGCTTTTATACATATTCCAAAGGAGAATTCATTATTACCTCTTTTATCTTCTAAGAGCCTTAGGCTTTGCCAATACTTCTACCATGACTATAGCCCTTTGCATATCCGTCATATCAACAAACGGCGAACTTTTTAACTTTTGCGACCCGGTGCTTACCGTTATTGTTTCCATTGGCTTTTTAATATCCTTAAAATGAATATGTCCGGCTTTATCAGCGGTAAGTAAACTGGTTTTTACATTCTCTGATTCCTTCACTTTTTGCGGAACAGGTTTCTTAGGTAAAGAAAAAATCTCATTTTCTATCAAGCTCTTAAAATCCCTTCTGCCTGAAGCAGTGAATTTAGCCGTTCTCCTGACTGTTTGCCTTTTATTTTGCTTTTTAACTGTACCAATAATATTCATAATTATTGAAAAAACAATAAATACTATAATTAAATCCAATGCCCCCCACCTCTCTATGCTAACTATAATATAATACCTGCAAAAACTATATTAAATCTATTCCTATTTTTTATCCTTGTCAGAAGCATCAACTTTACCTGACTTTGATATTGAGTCCCTCATTTGAGTATCTGCCTGTATGTTTTGCATATTAAAATAATCCAGTACACCTAAGTTACCGGTACGAAGAGCATCTGCCATAGCCTTAGGCACTTCAGCTTCTGCTTCAACAACCTTTGCCCTCATTTCCTGAACAGATGCAATCATTTCCTGTTCTTTTGCCACTGCCATTGCACGTCTTTCTTCAGCCTTTGCCTGCGCTATCCTTTTATCAGCTTCTGCCTGATCAGTCTGCAATTGGGCACCAATGTTTCTCCCAACATCTACATCCGCAATATCAATGGAGAGTATCTCAAAAGCCGTACCTGAATCCAAGCCTTTATTGAGTACAGTTCTTGAAATAGAATCAGGGTTCTCTAAAACCTCTTTATGACTTTCCGAACTCCCAACAGTAGTGACGATACCTTCGCCAACCCTTGCAATTATTGTTTCCTCTCCGGCACCGCCCACCAACCTTGCAATGTTCGCTCTCACCGTAACTCTTGCTTTTGCTTTAACCTCAATTCCGTCTTTGGCAACCGCCGCTATTACAGGTGTTTCTATTACTTTTGGATTTACGCTCATTTGAACTGCTTCCAATACATCTCTGCCGGCCAAATCAATAGCGGCCGCTCTTTCAAAACTCAAGTCAATTTCCGCCCTTTGTGCCGCAATGAGTGAATTAATAACTCTGTCAACATTCCCCCCAGCCAAATAGTGCGCTTCCAACTGATTAACAGTAAGCCCCAAGCCTGCCTTTCTTGCCTTAATCAATGGGTTTACAATCCTGCTGGGCACAACTCTTCTCAACCTCATTCCAACGAGATTAAATATACCTACATTTACTCCTGCCGCTAAGGAAGATATCCATAAACCGATAGGTACAAAACTTAAAAATATCGTTATACCAAGAATAATAACAAATATTATAAGTATGGGTGCAATTAAATCAAACATTTTTGTCCTCCTCTTCTAATTTTTTTACTATTATTTTCATATCGGCGACCTCAGTTACAACTACATTGGCCCCGCTCTCAATAAAACCGCCCTGAGATTGTGCGCTGACTCTTTTATCATCTATATTTACTATTCCAGCCGGTCTTAGTATGGTTTCAGCAACTCCGGTCTTTCCAACATAAGAATTATCTAATCTTTGGCTAATATAACCTTCTTCTTTTTTCTGTTCCGTATTCAGTACCAAAAACTTAAGATACTTGCTTACATAACCTAATTTATAAAGTAACACAATAGCAGATATAAAAAGCAAGGTGGTTATTATTATTAACAATAACGCCTCATATAAATTTGATGTAATCAATGCAATGCTAATTGTAACGCAAATTATCCCAGTTATTCCGGGTAATCCAAAACCCGGGATAGCACCTTCAATCATTAGAAGCAACAACCCTAATACATATAAAAAAATACTTAAAGTAGTCCAATCCCCAAACATATGTCCCACCCTTCCATCTATTAATATGTCTATATCTGCATCAATATCTATATATTATTATAACATAAATTTCATCCATTAAATAAGTAATTTTTTGCATAGTTTCCATAAGACCAAAAGACCTGAAGTTATACATTTCAGGTCTTAAATACGCTTTAATTAAGATGTTTTCTTACCAATTGATTAACTATTCTTCCATCCGCCCTACCTTTAACTTTAGGCATCAGTGCCTTCATTACCAAACCGATATCCCTGGCGCTTTGCGCACCTACTTCAAAAATCGTCTGTGAAACCAACTCATCTACTTCATCTTCGCTTAATTGTTCCGGTAGGTAGGACATTAAAATTTCAATTTCCCTTTCTAAGTCCTTTATTATGTCAGGTCTGTTTCCTTTTTCATATTCCGGAATGGAATCTTTCCTTTGCTTAGCAGCCTTGGCAATTACATCAAGAATTCCTTCATCATTCATTTCTATTTTTTTATCCTTTTCCTGTTGTAATATTGCAGCCCTGACCATAGTGATAACATTCTTCCTAATGGTATCTTTTTCTTTCATTGCAGTTTTCATATCCTGCTGTAAAATCTGCTTGAAAGACATATAATCAACTCTCTTTATTTAAATTTTCTTTTCCTAGCTGCTTCAGATTTCTTTTTCCTTTTAACACTTGGTTTTTCGTAGTGCTCCCTTTTTCTTACTTCAGCTAAAACTCCTGCTCTAGCGCATTTCTTTTTAAAACGTCTCAATGCACTTTCTAAAGATTCGTTTTCTCCAACACGAATTTCTGACATCTAATACACCCTCCCTCCGCTGGTAACAATCATTGCATAAAACTAAACTGCATAAAAGCGGAACAAATTAAACACATAATCCATTATACAGTACATGTCAGTAAGGTGTCAATAATAGGTTTTGGTGCAACCTTAGCCCGGGGGCCACTGCAATTCCCTTCCTCCAAGCACATGAAAGTGAATATGCGGAACTGTTTGTCCCCCGTCATTGCCAATATTATTAACAATTCTGTACCCTTTTTCATCAATGCCCTTGTCTTTAGCTATGTCTGATATTTTTTTGATAATGTGATACAACAAAGAACAATCCTCTTCTTTTAAATCTTTTATGGAGCCCATATGCTTTTTAGGTATAACAAGAAAATGAACAGGGGCTTCGGGATTTATATCATTAAATGCTAAGATTTTGTCGTCTTCATATACTTTGTCACAAGGGATATCTCCGCTTATAATTTTACAAAATATACAGTTATTCATTTATTTCACCTCCCCGAAAAGGTTGTTGTATATCTTATATTGTTCAACAATAATACCAAAAAATCCTTTATTAATCCCTGTCACTTATTAATTTTCCCACCGCGTAATTATCATTCGCTTCTTTTATAATCACGTTTTGTATTTTACCGCTTATATCTTCCGGTGACTTTGCAAAAACCCTTATATAATTATGTGCCAACCCTTCGTAAAGGTCTTTCTGTTTTTTTGATTCTTGCTCAAATAGTACATAGAAACTTTTACCCTGAAACCTGCTTATAAATTCTTTTTCATTTTTTTTTGCTAACTTTTCTATCTGCTTACTTCTTTCTTCTTTGACAACTTTGGCCACCTGGTTCTTATAATTTGCTGCGGGTGTTCCTTGTCTTGGTGAGTATTTGAATATATGCATGGCGCTAAACCCTATTTCTTCAACAAACTCAAGTGTCTTTTTAAACTCCTCGTCGGTTTCCCCCGGAAAACCTACAATAACGTCTGTGGTTATACCTACTTCAGAAAATGTATTTCTAAGATTGTCTACGACACCTTTGAATTCCTCGGTTGTGTATCTTCTGTTCATTCGTTTTAAGGTTTCATCACACCCGCTTTGCATAGATAGATGAAAGTGTTCACAAATTTTGTTTAATTTCGAAAGCCGCCTAACAAATTCATTATTAAAAGTTTTCGGTTCCAAGGAGCTCATCCTAATTCTTTCTATCCCTTTAATATCGTGAATATTCTCAATTATGTCTATTAAATCTATGTTGCCTAAATCCATTCCATATGAACCTATGTGAATGCCGGTTAATACTATCTCCAAAAAACCGTTTTGAGCTAATAATGCAACTTCTTTCATGATGCTTTCTTTACTTCTGCTCCTTATGTGACCCCTAGCATAAGGAACAATGCAATAAGAGCAATATTGGTCGCAACCCTCCTGAATCTTTATAAAAGCCCTTGTTCTTTTTTTAAATTGGCTGATACTCATTTCTTCAAATTTATCAATCTTCATTATTTCGCTGACTACGTTTATTTTTTCACTTTTTTTAATTGCATTCTCTACCAATTCAACTATTTTAGTCCTGCAATCGGTACCGACAACCAGTTGAACTCCATCAATCTTTGAAACCTCTTGCGGGGCTATCTGTGCATAACATCCGACAACAGCTATAAAAGCATCTTTATTATAGTCTAACGCTCTTCTTATAATCTGTCTGGATTTTCTCTCACCCATATTTGTAACAGTGCAGGTATTTATGATGTAAATATCTGAATAACTGTTATAATCAACTATTTCATATCCTTTTTTATCAAAAGCCTCTATCATTGCTTCTGTTTCATATTGATTTACTTTACAACCCAATGTATAAAAAGCAACCTTATCCAATGTTTTTCCTCCGTTTTGACATACCTTTATTACATCTGATTAAATTCATATAGAATTATACCCATTACAACTAAAGCAGCGGTTTCTGTTCTTAGTATTCTATTGCCAAGAGTTATTATACAAGCTTTACTATCTGTAGCCAAGCTGATTTCACTAATATCAAAACCACCTTCAGGACCTACAAAAATACCAACGCTGTTCGGCTTTTCTTTTTTCAATACTTGTTTCAAATTTAAACTTTTTTCCAATTCATAGGGTATTAAAACTAAGTCATTTGACATGGCATCATCCATAGCCTCTATAAAAGTCATAGGTTTGTTTATCATTGGTACTCTGCCTCTTCCACTTTGTTTGGCTGCTTCCAAGGCAATTTTTTGCCATCTGTCAATTTTTCTTTCCTCATCCCCGGCGGAACTAAATCTGACAATAGTCCTGTCGCTAAACATAGGTACTATTCTTGCAGCCCCTAATTCTGTGCATTTTTGTATAATGAGATCCATTTTCGCAGATTTGGGTATTCCCTGATATATTGTAATGTCAATATCTGCTTCACCGATAGATTTTTCTTCATATAATATTTTTGTTTTTATTACTTTCCTGTCAATGCTTTCTATTGCGACTATATAATCCTTACCCTCACCATCACAAAGTATTATTCTGTCATTCTCTTTCTTTCTCAAAACATTTGTAATATGATTAACATCCTCACCCATAATAACAATGCTTTTATTATTTATATAATCTTTTTTTATAAAAAACCTATTCATTTATCTACCTCTTTGCAACTATTGCACACCATTCGCCTTTTGTTAAAGCCTCAACAATTTCAAAACCGTGCTTTTTTAAGCTATTTTTCACATCATCTTTTCTATCTGTTATAATCCCGGATGATATAAAGTACCCACCGTTTTTTAAAAAATCAAGGGCTTGCCCGCTTAAGGAAATTATAATATCAGCAACAATATTAGCGATAACTATATCATACTTTACTTTTGCATTATCAAGTAAGTCACCTTTTCTTACCGTTACTGTTTCATCGACCCTGTTTAATATTGTATTATCTTTAGCAACTTTACAAGCATTATCATCTATATCTATGCACAATACTTCTTTTGCCCCTAACTTTGCAGCTGCTATACCCAATATCCCCGAGCCGCAACCAACATCAACAATACAAACTCCTTGGCTCATATACTTTTCTAATAGCTGCAGGCATAAAAATGTAGTTTCATGATCTCCGGTTCCAAACGCCATTCCCGGATCTATTTCGACTATAATCTCGTCACTGTGCCCCTTATAATTTTCCCATGTAGGTTTTATTATTATTCTGTAGCCGACTCTAAAAGGTTTAAAATGTTCTTTCCAAAAATTAGCCCAATCACCATCATCAATATTGCTGACTATAACCTGTCCTTTACCCACGTCTAATCCAAATTTTTTTAATCCCATCACACTTTCTTCTAAATCAGCCACAAATCCGTTAAAATATCCTATTACCTTTACATCATCATTTAAACCTTCCAATAAATTCGATGAAACATAATCCCAGCTGTGTTTATCCTTGTTCATAAATAAAAAATCGTTAGGGTCCTCTATGGCGATGCCAACAGCACCCTCCCTTTCTAATAGATATGCAACGGCATCGCTGGCCTCTGTTGTTGTCAATACAGTATATTCAATATACCTCATATGCTTGCTCTCCTCTGAATAAATATAAACATTAACTTTTTTATTAAAAAAGCAGCGCAACCGCTGCTTTTATCATCATTTACCAAAGGCATCCTTTACCTTTCCAAAAAAGGTTTTATCGGATTCATCATAACCTTCACCTATTAAGTCCGCATAATTCTTTAATGCCTCTTTTTGTTTATCCGTGAGCTTTTTTGGGGTTTGGATATTTACAGAAAAATATAAATCTCCTTTATTCCTGCCCTTTAGACTTTGTATACCTTTACCCCTGATTTTAAATGTTGTACCGGTTTCGGTACCTTCACTAATTTTATATGGGGAATCTCCTTCCAGGGTCGGGACTTTAATTGTCCCACCTAAAGTCGCAGTTACAAAACCTATAGGTATTTCACAATATAAATCGATGCCATCTCTTTTGAACATTTTATGCGGTTTGACTCTAATATAAATGTATAGATCACCGTTGGATCCTCCCCTAAGCCCCGGTTCACCCTCGCCTCTTAAAGTAAGTATTGAACCATTGTCTACACCGGCCGGAATCTCTACTGTTATCTTTCTGTTCTTTCTTAGAGTCCCCTTCCCACCGCATGTAGGGCAGGGATTTTTAATCACAGTACCTTCCCCACGGCAATCATCACATACTCTAACATTAACAATTCTCCCAAATGCACTGTTTTGCGTATATCTTATTTCTCCGGTTCCACCGCATTTTTTACATGTTTCTATCCCGCTGCCTGACTTTGCACCTGTTCCTTTGCAATCCTCGCACGCTTCATTTCTATTTATTCTAATATCTCTTTTTATTCCAAAAGCAGCATCTTCAAAATTGATATCTATATCATACCTTATATCTTTCCCTCTTTGTGGCCCTGTGTTTCTTGCTCTTCTTGATGTTGAAAAACCAAAACCGCCTTCACCGCCAAAGAAAGTTTCAAATATATCACCAAAGCCCCCAAAGTTTCCGGTAAAATCTCCAAAGTCACTGAAGCCGCCGCCGCCATAACCATTTGGATCAAAAGCTGTATGACCAAATTGGTCATACTTAGCCCTTTTTTCTTTATCGCCTATAACTTCGTACGCTTCATTTACTTCTTTAAACTTATTCTCTGCCTCTTTGTCCCCGGAATTCATATCAGGATGATACTTTTTTGCTAATTTCCTAAAGGCCTTTTTTACCTCTTCCTCTGATGCGGTTTTTTCCACACCAAGAACCTCATAATAATCTTTTTTTGCTGCCATCACATCACCACCAATTTATGTCCTATTTATCTTCGTCAACTTTATAATCGGCATTTATCGTACCGTCATCGTTATCCTTAAAATCCTGGCCTTCGGCCCCCGGTTGCCCGCCGGTTGCCTGATAAACTTTTGATGAAATCTCATAAAAGACTTTTGTTAATTCTTCTGTCGCAGATTTTATCTTTTCATTATCGGTTCCCTTTAAAGCTTCCTTTAGGTTATTCAGCTCTCCTTCTATCTTCATCTTATCTTCAGATTCTAATTTTTCTCCTAATTCCTTTACGGACTTTTCCGTTTGATATACTAAGCTGTCAGCTTGATTTCTAATTTCAACTTCTTCTTTTTTGTTTTTATCCTCTTGTTCAAATTTTTCTGCTTCTTTTACTGCCTTATCAATGTCTTCTTTAGAAAGGTTGGAGCTTGCTGTTATAGTTATATTTTGTTCGTTTCCGGTACCCAGATCCTTTGCCGATACCTGTACTATTCCATTTGCATCTATGTCAAATGTAACTTCAATTTGCGGAACTCCCCTTGGTGCGGGAGGTATATTGGTCAGCTGAAATCTGCCCAATGTTTTATTAAAAGCGGCCATCTCCCGTTCACCCTGAAGCACATGGATTTCTACACTGGTCTGGCCATCTGCCGCAGTAGAAAAAATCTGACTCTTTTTAGAAGGAATGGTTGTGTTTCTGTCTATAAGTTTTGTGAAAACTCCACCCAGAGTTTCAATCCCAAGAGTTAGCGGTGTAACATCCAAAAGAAGAACATCCTTAACTTCTCCGCCTAATACACCTGCTTGGTATGCAGCACCAAGAGCTACACACTCATCAGGGTTAATACCCTTAAATGGTTCTTTGCCTATTAGTTTTTTTACAGCCTCCTGAACAGCCGGTATTCGTGTAGAACCACCCACAAGAATAATCTTATCTATCTGCCCCGTAGATAATCCCGTATCGGCTAAAGCTTTTCTTGCAGGCTCCATAGTAGCCTCTACCAAATCATGTGTCAATTCATCAAATTTGGATCTGGTTATAGTTATATCCAAATGCTTAGGTCCTGTCGAATCCGCCGTAATAAACGGCAAATTGACGTTTGTTTGTACAACACTGGATAATTCAATTTTTGCCTTTTCTGAAGCTTCCTTAAGCCTTTGTATCGCCATTCTGTCGCTGCTTAAGTCGATTCCCTGATCCTTTTTGAATTCTTGTATCAAATATTTCATAACTCTGTCGTCAAAGTCATCTCCGCCTAATTTATTATTACCGCTTGTCGCCAAAACTTCAACTACATCGTCACCTAATTCGAGAATTGAAACATCAAATGTTCCCCCGCCCAAGTCAAAAACCAGTATATTATGGTTTTCATCCTTATCAAGCCCATAAGACAAAGCTGCTGCGGTAGGTTCATTAATAATCCTTAAAACTTCAAGTCCGGCTATTTTACCCGCATCTTTGGTTGCCTGCCTTTGGCTATCACTAAAATAAGCAGGGACAGTTATAACAGCCTGCGTAACCTGTTCTCCCAAGTAAGCTTCCGCATCCTGTTTTAGTTTAGACAGAATAATTGCTGAAATTTCAGGGGGAGTATATGTTTTATCGTCTATTTTTACTTTAAAATTTGAACCCATTTCCCTTTTTATTGATAATACAGTCCTGTCCGGATTTGTTATGGATTGCCTTTTTGCTATCTGTCCAACAAGCCTTTCTCCATTTTTTGAAAACCCCACGATAGACGGTGTAGTCCTGTTACCTTCCGCATTTGGTATTATAACAGGCTCGCCGCCTTCCATAACAGCTACACAAGAATTTGTAGTGCCCAAGTCGATACCTATCACTTTTGCCATATTATTTTCCTCCTCATATTAAAAACTTTTAATTCTTAACCGCTACTTTTACCATACAAGGTCTTATTACCTTAGTGTTCAACATATATCCTTTTTGAAAAATTTCCTTTACCACATTATCATCGTCATCCGTTTCTTCCTGCATTACGGCGTGATGATAATTCGGATCAAAAATGCAATTTTTCGCCTCGATTTCGCTGAGTCCATTTTTGGTTAACACTCCAAGGAAGTTATTAAATACCATTTCTAAACCTTCAACATATTTTTCATCCAAACCACCGGCTTTAAAAGAATCCAGGGCTCTTTCAAAATCGTCAATTATTGATATAAGCTGCGTCATCAATTCTTCCAAAGAAAATAAATAGATATCTTCTCTTTCCTTAGCTACTCTTTTACGAAAATTTTCAAAATCTGCCTGCAATCTTATAAATCTATCCTGGCTCTCTTTAAATTTTAAATCATATTCAGCTATTATATTTGCTTCGTTGTCAATTATATTCTCCTCATTAACATCATCTTCAGTTTGCAAATTCAACTCATTTTCCGTATTAGCACAGTTATTGCCTTTATTAACAGGCGCATCAACGGTCTTTTTATCTTTTTTCAATAGCAATCCCACCTATCGTTTATATTACGTTTATATACTAAAATAACTATGTTTTTAATAATCTTGACAAAATATCATTTAAATTCTGTGTTAAACAATCTACCACGGAGATTACTTTTGTATACTCCATTCTTG
>JAAYKT010000081.1 GCA_012522255.1 Clostridiales bacterium | reverse complement strand
TTTCGTAATTTTTATGTATCAGATGATGATGTAAATCAAAAAACAGTAGTTGAAAACGTTATCTTAAAAGAAAATTGGAGTGGGCTTAATGGTTTTATTCCCGCGCTTTATGAATCAGGTGGTTTTTATAGAGCATTTTATGATGTTATTGAATTTTATATTACAGACTTAGATTTGATACAGTATCTTGAAGACGAAGATAATTGGGAGGCTGCTTATCCATACCCCTTGGTTGTTGATCCTTTATTGACGGTACGTGGAATGGCTCAACAAGAGTATTACAGCGCAAATACTGATTATTTTTATAAATGTATTGATGATAATACTTGGGTTCGCTTTCCTCAAAATCATTCTTTTGTTGAGCTTTATGGTCTTTCAAGTTCAGACAAGGCATTATTAGAAGACCCTCTTAATTGGACTGGTGTTCATTATTCCGGCACAGCCCTTAGTAATGTTTACCAAGGACAAAGACACTATGATGATTCTTATGTTTACGAAATAATTTCTTCAGGTATTATTTTAAGAACAGAAAGGGTTTAATATGACTTTACAATTTCGAGCAAATATATACTTTACTAATGATGGTATTACACAAGGAATTGCTCAGTGGTGTAAGGATCAGGCTACGGTAAGGTTACAAATGGCTTTTCATCTTAACGAAGGTGCGTTAAACGAAGAGCCCATTCTAAATCAGGTAAAAAACAACGGGGCAGAATGGGAAGGTCGTTTTTTTGTGACAGAGGAAAATGCTCTTATTATTGATGATTTTTTTACACAAATATCTTCACTTTGGCATTTTGCTACAACCACAATAGATGGTAATACAAGCTATATGGATTTGCATTTTTGTCGTAACGATGAAAACAAGCCTTGTCATGCACCACATAGAAAAAAAGAAACAGACCCATTGCCAACGGGCGATGTTTATCCGGTATTTAAACCACCATCTGGCAGTCATGATACATATCCCGTTGGAGCAATTGTTTGGTACCCCAATGTTGGTGATCAACTTTATATAAATACCTATCCCAACAATCCATATGCACCAGGTGTATACGGATGGGATGTTTACAATCCTTAATCTAATGGCAATATCTACAGGAAGATTAGTAAATGCAAGTGATAGGCTTGTTGAACATCAAGGGCGATTGGTGTTTAAAGCGAATTATTTTATTGCCAATATTGATACAACAAAAACATCGGCAGGGTCTACGCTTAATAATCAATTTCGCATTCCTACTTATAGTACAGGCTCCTATGCTTTTCAAATTTATTGGGGCGATGGAACAGAAGACGAAATATTGTCTTGGGATCAGGCAGAAATTACACACACATATGCTGAGGCTGGTGTTTATCAAATAATTATTTATGGTGAATTTAATGGTTGGAGGTTTGTAAACACAGGAGACAGACTAAAGCTAATTACTATTTTAAGATGGGGTGATTTAGAAATGGGAAGTCTTGATCAAAATTTTTATGGTTGTACTAATCTTGACATACAGGCTATAGATACGCCTATTTTATCAGGGAAATCAGACTATTCTTTTTGTTTTCGTGGATGCACGTC
>JAAYKT010000080.1 GCA_012522255.1 Clostridiales bacterium | reverse complement strand
TGCATATAGTGCCAAAAACCAAATCAGCTTTTTTCCAGCTGGATAATTACAGGCTGGCTGCAGTACAGATAGGTACCGGCGTATCATTGGGACTTATCGGATTTGTTATTATCGGACTGTTAGGCATGGAATGGAGGAAAGACTATCCTTTGATATTTTGGACTATTGCTATGCTTCTTGAAATAATTGCCGTAGCAACTGTCATAAATCTTAGGTATTATTATATATTTATAACGCCTGTTGTTGCTATATGGGCAGGGAAAACCTTTGGAAGTCTAACAAGAGACAATGAATCTTTAGTCGGGATATTTATAGGGCTTGCTGTGGTAACTTTATGGAATTATATAGATGCGGATTGTTTTTTTAAAGAAAAGGATAATATATTAAAACAGGCTGCAATTATAGAAAAGTATGCGAAAAAGGATGATTTGATTGTAATTGGCACCCAGGAACCTGCTCTTTTGAATCAGTCCGGGAGAAGCGGATGGCGGGCAAATATAAAATATTATGATGGAGTGCCGACAGAGGCTAAAGACGAAATACAGTATTATATAGACAGAGGCGCCAAATATTTCAGCCCCTTAGGCGGTACTATTTTTGAAGATGATGGTAGTTATAGAAAATATTTGGAAGAAAATTATGAAAAGTTAGGTGATGAAGAATATTATATTTATAAATTATATGAATAGATAAAGCAATATGTATTAAATCAAAAACCTCAGCCATAGATTTAATTAATTAAGTTTATTGCGAGGTTTTTATGATTAATAAAATATGGTTTTTTATGATCGCTATTTCAATTACTTTTGCCGCAACAAACGGAAAGATGGAGATTTTGAGCAAGGAAATTTTTATTTCTTTGAAATCCTCCTTGGAATTGACTTTAGGGCTTTTGGGCAGCATGATGCTTTGGTGCGGAGTGCTGAAGGTAGCTGAAAAATCCGGCATGGTAAAAAAATTAGGTATAATAATCAGTCCAATAGTAGATGCAATATTTCACGATATACCAAAACGCAGTGAGGCTATAGGTGCCATGATAATGAATATTACCTCAAATATGTTAGGTTTGGGTAATGCCGCAACGCCGACAGGATTAAAAGCCATCAAGGAATTGCAAAAGCTTAATAATGACAAAAGCACTGCAACAAATGCTATGTGCCGTTTTTTGGTTATAAATAGTGCGCCTATTTGTATTATTCCCTCTACCGTTATTTCCATCAGGGCTTCTTTGGGATCTCAAAATCCCGGAAGTATTATACTACCTTCGATTCTATCATCTTTTGTCGCCATTCTTGTTGGTATCATCTGTTGCAAAGTCTTTGAAATGAAGGGTGGCAGGATTTCATGAGTTTTTTTATTCCTTTTATAATACTTTTTATATTGGTTTATGGCCAGATTTGCGGCATAAAAGTGTATGATTCTTTTATAGAAGGTGCAAAGGAAGGAATGAATATTACCGTAAGAATCTTTCCTTATATCATTGCAATGCTATTGGCTGTAAGTATGTTGAGGGTTTCAGGATGTTTAGATATGATAATATTTGTGTTAAGACCTTTAGTTAAGATTCTTAGGGTTCCGGAGGAATTGCTGCCGCTAATAATTATGAAACCCTTATCAGGGAGCGGTTCTCTCGGGGTATTGGCCGACACTTTAAAAAAAGTTGGAGTTGATAGTCTCATCGGTATTATTGCTGCTACAATAATGAGCAGCACTGAAACTATTTTTTATACCATAACCGTATATTACGGCTCCATCGGCGTAAAAAACATCAGGCATACTTTGATATCGGCGCTAATAGCGGATTTGGCGGGAATCGCCACAGCTATTCTTGTGTGTAAAAAATTTTTCGGTTGATTTGTTGACTAATTTTATTAAATAATGTATATTCTATTTATATGAGCAAGAATCCGGAAGCAAGAAGTAAGAGTAAGATTCTTCGCTGATGCTCAGAATGACATGCGAAGTCGGAAGAGCCAAGTGGCAAGGGTAAAGCGGCAAGCAGCGAGAGTAAGCCGCAAGCGCAAAAGACAAGAGGCTGGAGATTAGAGGTAAGAAGCTGGAGGCCAGAGTCTAGAGGCAAGAGGCGAGAGTCAAGAGACAGTAAACGTAATGATGGGAAGAGTAGTTCGGAAAATTTGTCAAAGAGAGCCGGCATTTTGGTGAAAGCCGGAACAAAAATACGAATGAACATGGTCCCTGAACTATGCAAGTGAAGCAAATGTTTAGCTTGCATCGGAAACCTCCGTTACAGGGGAAAGTGATGATGGTCACTTGTAGAGACCTTTGCTGCGAAGCAAGGGTAAAATAGGGTGGTAACACGGCAGCTCCTGTCCCTTTGGGATTGGAGTTGTTTTTATCTAATAGGAAAGTCTACTTTCCTATTAGATAAAAACAACTTCACTATATATATGGCGTGCCATCATTTCCTCATTTTATTCGGAAATGGCACATGGCTATAAAAGCGGCTTTTTCGCCATGTTTCGTTTGATAAATCTAAATAATGATGGGGAATTAGAAATCTAGTGTTTATATTTGGTATGGCGAAGCCGCTTTTGTTCAATTTAAAAAGCAGGAGGTAGTTATTATGGAAAAGAAAACTTATTATATTACGACGCCGATTTATTATCCCAGTGATAAGCTGCATATAGGGCACTCCTATTGCACTGTTGCTGCGGATACGGCTGCTCGTTTTAAAAGGCAATTGGGCTATGATGTGATGTTTCTCACCGGTACCGATGAGCATGGTCAAAAGATCCAGAGAATAGCTGAGGAAAACGGTCAAAGCCCAAAAGAATATGTTGATGGGATAGTAAAAGGGATAAAAGAGCTATGGAGAATCTTGGATATAAAAAACGATAGGTTTATCAGAACTACCGATAAAGATCATGTGGAGATAGTTCAAAAAATATTTAAAAAACTATATGACCAAGGGGATATTTATAAAAGTGAGTACGAGGGCTGGTACTGTACACCTTGTGAATCATTTTGGACCGAGCGCCAACTAAAAGACGGCAAATGTCCCGACTGCAACAGGGATGTAGAAAGGACAAAAGAACAAAGTTATTTTTTCAAATTGTCCAAATATGCGGATAGACTGATTAAGCATATTGAGGATAATCCTGATTTTATACAGCCCCAATCAAGGCAAAACGAAATGCTCAATAATTTCCTAAGGCCGGGGCTGGAGGATCTGTGCGTATCAAGGACTTCTTTTAACTGGGGAATTCCTGTGACCTTTGATGAGGGGCATGTTATTTATGTTTGGGTTGATGCTTTATCCAATTATATTACGGCTTTAGGTTATCTGACGGAGGAAGACGGACTATTTAAAAAGTATTGGCCGGCGGATGTACATTTGGTGGGCAAGGAGATAGTCAGATTCCATACTATCATTTGGCCTATTATGCTGATGGCTTTGGGCTTACCCTTGCCTAAGCAGGTTTTTGGCCACGGCTGGTTGATCTTGGAAGGTGGCAAAATGTCCAAATCAAAAGGAAATGTTGTAGACCCCGTTGTATTGGTGAATAAATACGGAGTGGATTCCATCAGATACTTTTTGCTGAGGGAAGTTCCTTTCGGTTCCGATGGATTGTATTCGGAAGAAGCGTTAGTTAACAGAATTAATGCAGATTTGGCAAATGATTTGGGCAATCTGGTTTCAAGAACGGTTACCATGATTGAAAAATATTTTGACGGTTTGATACCGGAACATATAGATAGTAAGGATCCATTGGATGATGATGTTCTAAAAATTGCAACGGAACTTCCGTTTAAAATGGAAGAATATATGAATAAATTGCAGTTTTCCAACGCTTTGGTGGAAGTATGGAAATTAGTGGGGAGATGCAATAAGTATATTGATGAAACAACGCCCTGGATTTTGTCAAGGGATGAAAGCAAAAAAGGGAGATTAGGGACGGTTCTTTATAATTTGGCGGAGTCACTAAGATATGTGGCGATATTGATTGAGCCCTTTATGCCTAATACCCCGGAAAAGATTCTTAGTCAATTAGGAATTGAAAAAGCCGAATTTAAAACTTGGGATAGCCTAAAAAGCTTCGGAACTTTACCTTCCGGCATAAGAGTAAAAAAAGGTGGAATAATATTCCCCAGAGTCGAATTCGGTAAAGAAGCAAAGGTTGAGAAAAAGGAGGAAGAAAAAGTGGAAAGCAAACCGGAAATCACTATAGAAGATTTTGATAAAATTGAGTTTAGGGTAGCAAAAGTTTTGGAATGTGAAAAAGTTGAAGGGGCCAAAAAGCTTCTTAAGTTTAAACTTGAAGTAGGAGATGAAATCAGGCAGGTTGTTTCGGGTATAGCCGAAAACTATAAGCCGGAGGACCTGATAGGCAAGAATATGGTCTTAGTTGCCAATTTAAAACCTGTCAAACTGAGAGGAATAGAATCTCAAGGCATGATATTGGCGGCTTCTGAAAATGACGATAATGTGGTGGTCATAACAACTTTGCAAGATATAAAATCAGGCTCTGTAGTGAACTAATATAGATAAAAGGAAGATATAAAAATGCTTTTTGATACTCATGCACACATGGATGATCCTAAATTTGATGAGGACAGGGAAGATATTATAGAAAAATGCAAGGATGAAGGGGTGACGTATATTGTTAATATAGGAAGCAATATCGCCACTTCCGTAAAGTCAATCAATTTATCAAAAAAGCATGATTTCATTTATGCCGCAGTGGGGGTTCATCCTCATGATTCTAAAGGAATGGATGAAAACAGCTGCGCTATATTGGAAGAACTGGCGAAAAATAATGATAAAGTCAGGGCGATAGGTGAAATAGGTTTAGATTATCACTATGATTATTCTCCGAGGGATATACAAAAGAAAAGGTTTGCAGAACAAATTGACTTGGCAAAACAAATAGGCTTACCTGTTATAATACATAACAGGGAGGCTCACGAAGATACTCTGAGAATATTGAGACAATCAGGGGTGAAAGATGTAGGTGGAGTTTTTCACAGTTATTCCGGCAGCGTGGAGATGATGCGGGAAGTTCTGAAGCTGAATATGTATATATCCATCTCAGGTCCCGTGACATATAAAAATGCAAGGAAAACCGTGGAAGTGTCGCGAGAAGTACCGTTAGACAGGCTTCTGATAGAAACGGACAGCCCATATTTGACACCGGTGCCTCATAGAGGGGAAAGAAATTACCCCGGCTATGTAAAGTATGTTGCGGAAAAAATTGCGGTAATAAGAGAAGTGGAGCCCGATGAAATAGCAAATGCTACTCTAAAGAACGGGAGAAGACTATTTGGGATTTAGTGCCTCCTTTTGTGGTTCTTTTACATTAATCCGTATATTTTAGATTTATTTGGTATAGAATAGAAAAAGACAAATTATAACTTTAATTTAGTAAAGTTTGACAATAGGATGAATAATGTATAGAATTACTTTATCGATAAAAAGCTCCGTAGCAAAAATTTGGCGGAACTTTTTGTGCTCACTTTTGATAGTGAAATAAGGAGGTAAAATAATGGAAATAGACTTACCCCGGTTGAAAAGGTTTTTTACTAAGGGGAAAGAGTGGCGTTATGAGAAAGGGGTATTAAGGCGTAGGCTAAAAAGGTCTTTGTACCCAAAAATCATTGCAGCTGTGCTAATTTTGGTTATGACGGTAACATTTGTTTCGTATAACTTGCTAAAGAAGCAAATAATTATTTGTGATGCAGATGAGGAAATATCCGTCAGCACATTCAAGGCTACCGTAGAGGAAGTTCTGGATGAAAAAAACATAATGGTAAGACCCTTCGATAAACTTGAAAATTCACCCACCGAAAAAATAAAAGAAGGTACTAAAATAGAAATAAAAAGGGCAAGATCTGCTATAGTGGCAGTGGGGGGACAAGAACGTCAGATTTATACTTTTGCAGATACTGTCGGTGAAGCTTTGGAAGAGGCAGAAATATATTTAGGCATTAAGGACACGGTTGAACCGGCTCTTGAGGCAGAGTTAAACTGTACGGATAAAATAACAATAACAAGGGTTGAGGAACGGATTTCAAACCAGATTGAAAAAATTCCTTTTAGTAATGAAATCAAGCTCAATGAAAAATTAGACAAAGGATTGGTCAGGGTAATTAAAAAAGGCCAGGAAGGTAAAAAGGAAATAGCGGAGAAGATTGTTTTTAATGATGGCAAAGAGGCCTTAAGAGAAGTGCTTTGGGAAAAAATTATACAAAATCCTGTGGCTGCAGTATTAGAACAAGGTACTAAGGATACATTTATTTCTTCCAGAGGTGTTTCCTTAAAATTCACAAAAGCCATAGAGATGGTTGCTACTGCTTATGATGCTACATTTGCAAGCACGGGTAAAAGACCGGATCATCCCCAATACGGCATAACCAGATCCGGCCTCAAGGTAAGACCGGGAGTTGTTGCCGTAGATCCCAAAGTAATACCTTTAGGAACTCACTTATATGTAGAAGGTTATGGTGAATCTATAGCTGCGGATACCGGCGGGGCAATAAAAGGAAATAGAATTGACTTGTACTTTGAGTCTCCCCAAGATGTAGCAAAATACGGTAAGAAGAGAATAAAAGTATACGTGTTGGATAAACCAAGATATAAGTTTTGATAAATGAGTATATAGACCCTGGATAAATTCCGGGGTTTTATTATTAGAAATGTAGGGATTATTATGAAGGATACAGCTTTGGCAAAGGCCACTAAAGAAGCAATGAAAAAATTTAATATCAGGGCATCTAAAAAGAACGGACAGAACTTTATAATTGATGAAGAAGCCATAAATACGATACTAAAAACAGCTAGTATCAACGAGGAAGACCGGGTGTTGGAAATAGGGCCCGGGTTAGGCACCTTAACAAGGTTTTTATGTGAAAAAGCAGCGAAAGTTCTGGCCGTAGAAATTGACAAACAAATAGTAAGCACCCTTAACGTTACTATGTCTGATTGTAAAAACTTTGTGCTGATAAATGATGATTTTTTAAGGCTTAATATAAGAACGTTACTAAAAGGTGATGAGAATGATAAAAAGTATAAGGTTGTAGCCAACCTTCCTTATTATATTACTTCTCCCATTATCATGAAGTTACTTGAAGAAAAAGACATGGTAGATTCCATTACCTTAATGGTGCAGAAAGAAGTGGCACACAGGATATGTGCAAATCCCAGAGGCAAGGAATACGGAATTTTATCGGTAGCGGTTCAATATCATTCTGTTCCGAAAATAATTGCGGATGTGCCTGCTGCTTCTTTTATGCCAAAGCCGGATGTGGATTCGGCAATTATACATTTAAAAATAAGGGAAGAACCTGCTGTCAGAGTTGCAGATGAAAAATTGTTTTTCAAGGTGGTACGTGCTTCATTTGGACAAAGAAGAAAAACTCTCTTAAACTCCCTTTACGGCAGTGACCTTAAATTAGATAAAAATATGTTGAAAGATATATTAAGCAATATAGAAATAGATGGAACAAGGAGGGCGGAAACTTTGTCACTCAATGAATTTGCTCTTATAACGGATGAAATCGGCCTTTTTTTAAATAAATAGTCTACAAATACCTTCTCTTTACATATATTAATAATGATAGTTATTAAGGGGAGGTTTTTTTATGCCTCTAAGCGTCGGCTATGAAAGGTATTTTATTATATTAAACGAAGAAGAAAAGGGTTATGAGATAATCGGAGGCAAACTGCCTACAGGTTATGTCAATGTAGAAAGAAGAGGAAATAAGGTTAAAATTAAAGGCCTTATTCAAAACATAAGAGTCGGTACAAAGTCGGATTATAGATTATACTTAGCAGCGCCAAAGGACCGGGAATATATTGAAATAGGCCGGTTCAGGATGGATAAAGAAAAAGGCGAGGTATTTAGTGAGCTGGACTTGACAAAAAACATGGTTACCTGTAGGTATACCGCTGCCTTGGTTATAGCAGGGGAAAGCATTGTGCTTTATGGGGGTAAGGAACAGGAAAAAGCAGATATATTGGATTGGTTTTATCAAAAATATATGAAAAAAGACGAAGTAGTTGAAGAAAAAGTAAGCTTGGAGGAAACCAAAACAGATAGATTAATTGAAAAAGAAGTTCCTAAAGTAACTGAGGAAGTAATACAGGAAAGAATAGTAACAGAAGAAACCCTCGAAGAAGTTAAAGAAGAGATAGAGGAAAGAGCAGAACCGGAGATAGAGGAAAGAGCAGAACTGGAGATAGAAATAACAGACCTTGCACAGGCCGAGACAGATAGGTTAACTATAGATGAAACCCTTGATGAAGAGGTAGAAGAAACCTTTGAGGAAGTTAGGGAAGAGGCAGCGGAAAGAGCAGAACCGGAGACAGAGTATAGAGCAGAACCGGAGATGGAGGTAGAAGAAACGGATATAGAGGAAAGGGCTGAGTCGGAGACAGATGTAATAGAGCCGGAGATAGAGGAAATAACTGATATCGATGATGATGAGACAGACAGAGCGATAGAAGAAGAGTTACCTAAGGAAACAGAAAAAGAAATGCAGGATCAGAACATAGAAGATGAAGAGGAGCAAAGTAAAGAAGAAATAAAAGAAAAAGAGGAAGTGGAAGAAGTTGAAGAAGAGAAGAAAGAAGAGGAAGAATTTTTTACCGGAGAAGGAAGCAGGCAATTTGAAGATCTGCCTTATATCCATAGGTTTCATCAAATAGAAGATATTGATGATGCCCGGGAATTTCAAATAGAAGAGATAGAGGACGAGTCTTATTTTCATGAAGAAAAAGCTTTTATAGACAGATATCCGGAAATCACCGGATTAATAAAAAAGTTAAGAAAAACCGATGGAATTGAAGGTATGGGCAATTATAGCTGGTTTGAAGTGGATAATAAATTGCACCTTTTCAATGATATAACAGTTGATATAAACGGCACAAAAATGCCTTTATCATACCCTTATTTTATAAAAGGCTGCGGGCCTTGGATTAATGATGGCTTGTTAGGCGTGGAATATGAAAGGGGCTTAGTTAAAAAGCTCTTTATCGGATTGCCGGGAGTTTTTATAAGCCATTGGGAACCTTATTTCAAGTCAAAAGGTTTTGCAAAGCATGGCAGGGATGTAAAACATGGAAAAGGCTACTGGATAATGTGCATAGATTTGGATAAAAGGGATATCCAAAATTAGAGTCGCAAATTTTACAATCTGTAATAAAATAATAGTTGAATTACTTAATAGAGGTTTTGCAAATGAAATGGAGTAAACTGATAGACAGAAGACTGATTAAAAATATTGATTTAGGCCTTATTATATCCATGCTGTTGCTTATATCTATAGGGATAGTAGCTATAGTAAGTTCAACAGGTATTGCCTACGGCAGTTCATTTTCCTATATAAAAATTCAGGTTATAGCCTTTATTTTGGGTATAATAGGAATAGTTGCCGTGCTTTTTTTTGATTATAACACATTTGGGGAAATGGAAAAGATTATATATGCCGTCAATATACTACTGCTCGTTATTGTTTTGCTTTTCGGCAAGGAAGTTAAAGGCTCAAAATCCTGGTTGGTAATCGGAACCTTTAACTTTCAGCCATCTGAAATAGTCAAGATTGGTTTTATTTTGACTTTTGCAAAACAGTTGGAGAAAAAAGAAGCGGTATTGAACACAGTAAAAGGATTGGCTCAATTAATGTTATATATGGCGCCTATATTGGGGCTCATACTCTTACAACCTGATTTTG
>JAAYKT010000079.1 GCA_012522255.1 Clostridiales bacterium | reverse complement strand
TTTATGAGATAACCCCACCTAACACCCGTTATTTCAATTGCGGGATACAGGTGGGAGAAAGAAGGTGAGTATTATTAGAACATACAAATTCAGAATATACCCTAGCAAATCTCAAAAAGAAAAGCTAGAAAGAACTCTTGGTACATGTAGACATCTATATAATACTGCCTTGGAACAACGCAAAACAGCTTACAAAAGATGCCAAGTATCGCTTAACTACT
Organism: Clostridiales bacterium; assembly: GCA_012522255.1. GTDB lineage: Bacteria > Bacillota > Clostridia > Lutisporales > Lutisporaceae > JAAYKT01. The sequence goes on along the minus strand of JAAYKT010000079.1, from coordinate 2,396 downwards.
ACGACCAAGCTAAGGAGCTAAAAGATTTAGAGCTGAAACACATTCATTCGCAAGTATTACAAGATGTACTTAAAAGGGCCGATAGATCCTTTCAAAACTTCTTCCGTAGGATAAAGCAAGGCGAAGAAAAGCCCGGCTATCCTAGATACAAAAGCTACAATCGCTACAATAGTTTCACTTATCCCCAAAGTGGCTTCAGCTTAGATAAAAACAAAATAAAGCTATCAAAAATAGGCAACATCAAAGCAAAATTGCATCGCCAAATACAAGGCACTATTAAAACTTGCACTATCACGCGAGAAATTAATAATTGGTATGTATGTTTTTCTTGCGAAGTGGAACATACCCCACTGCCTAAGACCAACAAGACGATAGGCGTAGATATGGGCTTAGAGAAGTTTGTCAGCTTATCAAACGGGGAGCATATCTCCAATCCTAGGTACTTACGCCAAAGCGAAACAGAGTTAAAGCACGAACAGCGCAAACTATCTCGTAAGAAAAAAGGTTCTAATTCACGCCAAAAACAACGAGAAATAGTAGCTAAGTTGCATAAAAAAATCTACAACCAAAGAAACGATTTCCTGCATAAAGAAAGCAGGAAATTAGTAAATGCCTATGACTTAATAGTTTTCGAAGATTTAAAGATAAAGAACATGGTAAAAAACACAAGGCTATCCAAGTCAATCTCAGATGCAAGTTGGGGCAGATTCATAGAATTGACCACCTACAAGGCTGAAAGTGCTGGTAGGGAAGTAAGATTCGTGAATCCAAAAAGCACATCACAAAAATGTTCAAGTTGCGGACAAATAGTAAAGAAAAGCCTATCAGCAAGAGTACATAGATGCACTTGCGGCTTAACTTTAGACCGAGATACCAATGCCGCAATAAATATTTTGAGGTTGGGAACCAACCCAGGTGGAGCTACAGCGTAGGCTGGGCTAAGAAACCAGAAGCTTGCTATTTCAATAGCGAGTAGTTCACATATAATTGTTGATTGGCAGGAAAAGTCTCCCTTGGAAAGCAGGGTAAAATAGTAAAACTATTGACATGAAATCATAAAATAGGTATCATAGAGTACAGGTATTATAATATATTTCTCCAAGAGAAAAAATGGGCTGGCTATAACTTTTCCTTCCTTCTATAACATTTTTAGGCAAGTATATAGGAAAGTTAATCTCCCGCCCAAAGATTTGCAGGCTTAGGCTTTACTTCCTTCTTTCTCTCAATATAATGAAAGTCCTCCGTTTGGAGGAGGGCTTTTTTAGAATAGCAAAGCCGATTTCCTGTAAAAAATGTCCCCCAGGTTTTCCGCCGCTTAACCGGCAGGGCTGGAAGGGACAAAGATAAGGCCCTCCTGTTAGGCTCAAGCCTATATAGGAGGGCCTTTTAATTGCATTAAAAAATCTTAGGAGGAGTTTTTATTATGAATGATATTTACCTGCGTAGAAAAAACAAAATAATATTACAAGAAAACATTGGCGAAATCAATAAAAGCCCTGCATCTATTGCCTTATTAGGGACAACCATGAAAAATATGCAATCATTAGGTTATATAATGGACAAAGATTTAATTTCAGCAATGCAAAAACTATCTGATCCTGAAATGTTTCACGAGTGTACCCAAATTAATAATACTTTAGAAGACATGGTGGGAGATAGAGACTATGACCCTATGTATCCTAACTTTCCACAACAGGTAGCCGATGCAAGTGATTGCGAATTATATATAAATGCAATGGTTCATTATTTAAGTTATGGCACATTATTGCCAAAGTATGAAAAGGAAGTCAGGCCGTTGCTTGCTGATATAGCAACCCATAAAGTTATTTCTCTTGGCAGTAAAGAAGACTACGAGGATATATTCAGGGATCTCGTATCTTCAAATGCTTCTCTCTCAGACACTGACAAAAGGGATCTAATAAGGTTTTTCGAAAATAAGGATGCTGTTCGGATATTGCCAGATGTTATACCTAATAAAGAAAACATGGCAACAGTTTCTGCCCTTATTTTTGATAGCCACGAAGACAAAGTGAAACAATATGTTAGAACAGCTACGGATGTATTAAGAGTTACTGCAGCTTTATCTGAAGGAGATGTAAGTCTGAGCGAAAATACTCCGTTTAAAAAATTCACTCGAAAAGAAAGAAAGCAAATACTAAGATTGTTAGAAAATAATTGTGGGCATATAGAAGAAGATATGCTGAGACATAAAAACAAATGGATAAGGGTAGGGGAAATACTGCATCCAGCAGAGTATTCTATAAAATACCCTAAAACTAATGAAGCCTTCCATAAGCTTCGTAACAACATCAAAATAAGGACATTTAACAGTGAGCTAGAAAAAGCAATTTCCAGCAATAACTCCAACAAAGCACTATTTTTACTGAAGTCAAGAC
>JAAYKT010000009.1 GCA_012522255.1 Clostridiales bacterium | reverse complement strand
TTTCTAACCATGATTATCTTATCCGAATAACCCAGCTTATAAATATCCACGGCACCCATCATCCTATCCGGGCCACTGCCCATAAGGACGATTATTGCATCCACAGATTGCGGCGTATCTTCTACTACCAAAAAGTTGCCCAGAGAAGGAAGAGAAAACAGCAACAATAGGAATATCACCAGTAAAACAGATAAAAAAACAGTTACCTTCCCCAATGGCTTACTGAAAAATCCCTTATATTTTAGCACGGGTTAAATATTCCCCCCTCCCAAAAACGTTGCAAACCGTTGCATCAACGGTTCTCCCGGTCGCTCCCAAAAAGCGACCGGGAGAACCGTCCCCCTGGTTCCAAAAAGCGACCGGGAGAACCGTCCCCCTGGTTCCTCGATAACCATTCTACCTTTTTGCTTAGAATAGTATGCCTGGTAAAAATCAAAATTTTCTCTATTATTCTCTTTACACTTCTTCTCAATCAGCTTAATTATCTTTACCTTATCCTCAACGGACGTTCTCATGCCAAATATAATTGCCTCAAGATCTTCAAATTTATACTTACGTTTCCTATCATTTGCATCCTCAAAGGTATCAAGCACACTGCTTAACAGCAGCCTCCACTCTTTCTCATATTCCCAATCCTTGAGTTTTACAAAAAAGCAGCTATCATAATTGTCCCAATACTGCTTACGCCATTCACCCTCAGCATCATCATCTTTAATATGTGCCGCACACTTACTTATATTTCCTGCTTCATCGCTATACCATTGCTTCATAAGCTGTCCTATCGTCAAACGGCCGATAGATGTAAAAAAATTAGTAGAGGGAAATTGGTTTGTATAATCCATCTTATGAAATTCCAATTCTCTAAAACCATATATAGGCTTAGAACCCCACCCTGTTATGCCTTTTAGTCCAATCGTATGGGCGCCATTTTTATTACCGGTTCTGAATTTTAGACAAACACCCTTATGACTGTCCCCGTAATGGCTCCACACGGCAGCATTTGTACAATCCTCCATAAAACAGGCAACATACGCAGCCGGATATATTAGACTTTCAATCCTATTTAAATAAGCGCTGGTAAACCCGGATAATATAAACCATCTGCGCTGACTTATTGCACTCCCATAGAGTTCGCAGGCTCTAAACAAATCGAATTCCAAGAAAACCTTCCTTTGGAAATCCAAAACAGACCTAATGCTTTCCTGATTTTCTTTATCAGCTAAATTCACACTATCCATTGCCTCAACAAACTTTTCTAAATGATTCAAATAATCCGGCGGTTCGTTTTCACGTGCCTTTATATACCCATATTTCAAATATACTTCCATTATCGACTGATAAGCCATAGAATGTATTGATCTTAAAAAAGAGTACAGTTCATCCCTTGAAACCTTCCAGGGCAGAGAGGCAATAATTTCAATATATTTGTTCATATCACTATTTTTAAAAAACTTATCACAGATTTCGTTGAATATTTGTCTATATCTATCGGTTGGCAGATTATCTTCAGATCTATAAACCGGCACATTCACGGAGCTAAATGGCGTTCCCTTCATGTCAAAGTATGCCAAGGCACACATATGCTCAAGGCAAAGAATATAATGTTTGAATAAGTTTTTCCAAGCAATAACATCCCCTGACCAATAAACCTCTCTGAATCCTTCCATGGGATCATTTAAGGATTCGATATCAGAAAAATAAATCTCCTGATTTTCAAGCTCCCGGCGCTCTCCTAATAAGTTTTCGATTGTTCTAAATCTGTACATTTGCTCCCCTTACTATAATATTACAAGACTTGCATATAACCTAACCTTTATATTTACCCCATTATTACTACTTGAATGGGGTTCCCCTCTCACACAAAATCATGCAAACCGTTGCAATGACGGTTCTGGTGGTCGCTCCCAAAAGCGACCG
>JAAYKT010000078.1 GCA_012522255.1 Clostridiales bacterium | reverse complement strand
TCTATCTAAAGTTTTAATTACAAAACCGTCATCGTTCACTGCCTTTATAGTCTCTTTTACCGGTACGCCTAAAGTTGCCGCACCATATTTTTTTGCATTTTCAATACAACACCCTATCATTTCACAGGTTATAAAGGGTCTTGCACCGTCATGTATAACAACAATATCTGCCCCTTCACTAACCTGTTTTAAGCCATTTTGTACAGATTGCAGCCTGCTGTCACCGCCATACACTATTTTAAATGGCTTAGTTTTCTTCAAATCATGTTGAATTTTATAATTAAAAATTTCTGCATCTTTAGGGCTTATCACTATTATTACTTCGTCAATAGATTTGCATGAAAAGAAAACCTCAAGAGTATGAGATAGTATTGGTCTACCCTTGAGGTTAATATATTGCTTATTAATGCCGGATTTCATTCTAATGCCTTTGCCGGCAGCTAATATGATTGCCGTATTCATATTTCCTCCACAAATTAGGAAACCTTTTCCGCTGCGGATTTTAATTTAGCAAAAATCATTCTTCCCGCTGCAGTCTGTAGCACAGAAGTCACTACAACGGTTATTGTATCCCCTATATTCCTTCTTCCGTTTTCTACTACAATCATCGTACCATCATCTAAATATGCAATACCTTGCCCCGATTCTTTACCATCTTTTATAACTGTAACTTCCATCTCTTCACCAGGCAAAACCACGGGTTTCACCGCATTTGCCAATTCATTTATGTTTAGAACGGGTACCCTTTGAAATTCAGCTACTTTATTCAAATTGTAATCATTGGTTACAACCTTACCATCTAAGAACTGTGCTAATTTTAAAAGTTTTGTATCCACTTCACTAACATCATCAAAATCTTTTTCGATTATTTCAACTATAATATCCATATCATTCTGTATTTTATTAAGTATATCAAGCCCTCTTCTTCCTCTGTTTCTTTTTAGGCCGTCAGAAGAATCTGCAATATGCCTTAGCTCCTCTAAAACAAACGTTGGTATAACAAGGGGGCCTTCGACAAAACCTGTTTTTACAATGTCAGCTATTCTGCCGTCTATAATTACACTTGTATCAAGTACTTTTGGCTGTACCTTATGCTCACTTTTTGATTTGTCTTTATCTTTTAATCCAATCCTCTTCAGGATAGAAAATGCGTTGATAAGATCCTCTCTTTTCTTAGTCGCCACACTGATGCCTAAATAGCCCATTAAAATATAAAGCAACACAGAAATAGCACCTGCAAGCCATGAGTATGGAATCAGCTTTAATGGGCCACTGATTAAGTTTGCAATAACCAAACCCATAATTAAACCTAAGGCACCTATAATAATTTCATTTGTCGGTACCTTTTGCAGCATCTTTTCAATGTGTATAGCCGCTTGGGACCCTTTAGTAATAATTCTTGGAGATATAAAATAAAATATAATTCCGCCAATAACACCAAATAATGCGATTATTAAAATGTGTCTGATTCCCGTTAACTCATATCCTAATAGTAAATCAACTTTAAAATATTTTATTATAAGATAAGTTGCTTCCGAACCAAGTACTATTCCCAAAAGTGTTAAAAAACATCGTAATATTTTTCTTAACACTAATATTCACCTCCTTCTACAAGTATATCCATTGACGGTGTTTTTAAACCCATAGAAATACATGATAATTATAACAGAATAACATGTATTTAAAAACCCCAAATATTAATATTAACAAAGATTCAGCATCTCGTCTACAATTAATTTCATATCAGACATAGTTAAATCCTTAATCAAGGATAATTCGCTTATCAGTATATCATAAGCGGTACAATACATCCTTTTTTCCCAGGTTGAAAGTTTGTTTTTCTTATCCCTATCGGCCAAATAATTAACTATTTCTGCTAGGTGGCAGATTTCACCAATCCTCATAGTTTGTTCATTTAACCTATATCTTACATTCCACCTTTCATCCATTTTAACACAAGGCCCTTTTAATATTTCCATAACTTTGTCGTAATCACAACTTGCTATTAACCTTACACCTATAGAATCTATATCGCAAACAGGTATAATAACTTTTATATCTCCTATTAACATCTTTATAATGTAGCATTTTTTAATGCTCCCAAATATATCCTTATCTTCAATAGAATCTATTATACCTGCTCCATGCATAGGATATACAACTTTCTCCCCTACATGAAACATAATTTACCCCCGTAACATCAAATTTTACATATAATTTATTAAAAACAAATAGGCTATGCTATTGAGTGGATTTTATCAGCTGACAATGTGTGGACAGTAATGTCTAAATTATACAACTTGTCATTTACTTTTTTTGATTGACAACTAATTAGCCTAAATCTATAATTAGGTTATAGTACATTTTATGTATACAAGAGCTTAGGAGTGATACTTAGTGAATAATATAAAATGTGACGAATTTCAGAAAAATGTTTCAGAGCTATTAATAAGACATAAAAGTATTCTTGATATCTTGAGCAAGATAGCAGAAGCACAGGCAAGAATTAACCGCGCAGTTTCAAAGTCTGTTACCTATTGCGGTTGTATTCAGGTTAAGGCCACTAAACAGTGTATCCCTTATGATGGAACTATTAAAGACCTGCAGGAATGTATGAATACTCATATAGAAGGAGAGCTATGTGATAACTGCAAGGATGTAATTGAAAAGGAAATCGGAAATACTCTGTTTTATATTACTTCCCTATGCAATGTCTTAGATATCAGCCTCCATGAGGTACTTATAAAAGAAATTGAAAAGCTAAATACATTAGGCATATATAATATGCTTTAACCGGATGGAACAAACAACCCTCCCCAATAATTCATATATGGGTATATAAGGAGGGTTTTTTGATGCCATACAACTAAGCATTAGCCTCCGAAAACCTCAACAAACATATCTTTGACACTTCTCACCCCTGATACTTTTATTGATGCATTGTTTTTTAAATTTTTCATATTATTATAGGGTATTATGCATTTGGTAAATCCTAATTTTTGCGCCTCATTTATTCTTTTTTCAACATGGCTGATAGTTCTAACCTCACCGGCAAGACCTACTTCACCCATGATAACCAACCCGCTGTCTATAGACTCGTCCTTGTAGTTTGAGGCCATGGCAGCAATTATTCCTAAATCCGCGGCGGGTTCACCAAGTTTTATTCCCCCTACTACATTTACATAAGAGTCATAGTTTTGGAGCTGTAACCCGATTCTTTTTTCCAATACGGCCATAAGTAATACCACTCTGTTATAATCCACACCTGTAGCCATTCTCCGTGGCACTCCAAAATTTGTATAACTGAGCAATGCTTGTACCTCAACCAGCATAGGCCTTGTACCTTCCATTGATGCAATAACGGAAGAACCTGATGCGTTGTGCATTCTTCCTGACAGAAACATTTTTGACGGATTTAATACTTCTACAAGTCCCGCTTCACCCATTTCGAATATGCCTATTTCATTTGTCGACCCGAAACGGTTTTTTACTCCCCGCAGTATTCTGTAGGACATATGAGAATCACCTTCAAAATATAGCACCGTATCTACAATATGTTCAAGAACCCGAGGGCCGGCTAAGGAACCTGATTTGGTAACATGACCTGCAATAAAAACAGCTATATTCTCCCCTTTTGCCAATCGCATAAGAATTCCAGTGGAGTCTCTTACCTGGCTGACACTTCCGGGAGCGGATAGTATAGCAGGGTTGTACACTGTCTGGATAGAGTCAATTATCAATACATCGGGGTTTACCTCAAGCACCGTTTTTTCTATGTATTCCATATTGTTTTCTGATAATAAGTATATGTTGTCAGATGTTATGCCCATTCTTTTTGCTCTTATTTTAATTTGTTTTACTGATTCTTCCCCGGAAACGTAAAGCACATTTAGACCGTTATTGCCGACATTATTCGATATTTGAAGCAACAAGGTGGACTTTCCTATACCCGGGTCACCGCCTACCAAAATCATGGAACCGCTTACTATCCCGCCACCCAATACTCTGTCCAATTCACCGATTCCCGTATTTGTTCTGAAATCTTCTTCAACGGTGATGTCTTGTATTCTTTCCGGTTTTGAAAAAGAGGACTGAATGGTACCTATGGATGTGGTTTTTTCAGTTACCTCTTCCACAAATGTATTCCATTTATCACATTCGGGACATTTTCCCATCCATTTTGGTGATTCATAACCGCATTCCATACAGACATATTTTGTTTTTAATTTTGCCAAAAAATACGCCCCCCTAAAAATATAATTACAAATTATAAAAATTGCGTAGCAAATTTTAAGCCCCCAGTTATTTGTCACCTGTCTCTTGCCCTAATTTTGCGTTTAATAAAAGTGTGTACGATACCTCCTATTAACAGTATACACCATATGGCTATATGACCTTTTGTATTCGATAGTTGCTCTAAAAAATATATCATGCAGAAAAAGAGTTCCGGATCTAAGAATAGGTAAATTCGTTCACTGTAATTTTAAAACTCGCTAACCCGCTCACACAGTTAAAATTACAGACGTTCACTTCATTAACCTATTCTAAGCTCCTCCACAAAATTTCTGCTTAGATATATTTTTTTAGATGCAGTACAACAGTCAGTAATATCGCGATAACCGACTTTATATTGTAAAGGCAGCATTGTGCAAGAACCGTTGAATTTCTTGACGAAACGCAGGAAAAGCGAAATCAGAGCACCGATGGAAGACTCCACATCAAGTTATTTAGTTATAACGAATAAATTTTGATTTCGCCCGGAGTGAGTTTAGAAATTCAGGTTCCGGAACTCCT
>JAAYKT010000001.1 GCA_012522255.1 Clostridiales bacterium | reverse complement strand
TTATTCTTGAGATATGCATGAAAGCTTGAGTATTGGCGGTACGCAGGCTGTCGGATCCTCCAATCTCAAGCTGCGTGCCGTCAACTTTCATGCCCTTTCCAATTGATTATACAGGAAATGACAAGCCCTGTGGCAACACGCCGACATCTTCATTGAGAAATTACTATTGATTTAACCGTCAGAAATTGCGACTCACAACACCCAGAGCGTTCTACTAAAAGGCCACAGTGCTTTTGTTGAAAAAGCAAATATACCTGTTTATTTGGTTGGAAGTGAAGTAGCATTGAAGACATTTAGTAATATGATTCCTGCACCGAATGAAACATATACGAATCTGTTTTTAGCGCACGATGATTTGGATCTCGATAAAAAGATGCAGGATTTTAAGGGAAAAAGCATTAAGCACAAATAAAAATCTCGAGAAGTGTTTTAGATATTATTAAAAAGAAATGACGTACACTATATGTCATAAAGAAAAAACAAGATTACCCAATAACGTTTATATGTTTTTAAACTATGATATAATCTAATGAGATGGGTATTATTGGAGGGAAAATATATGAAAATAAAGAGTGTTATATTCGAGGAATTTGCATTATTTGACAACTTAAAATTAGATTTCTCACCATATATCAATGTTATTACTGGATTTAATGGAGTTGGGAAAACAATTATCTTAAAGACTCTATATAGTCTACTGAAAACTATAGAGGATATCAACAAAGAATTAGCAAACCCTAAAGTTGGAAGAGTTTCATTTGAAAAGGCTAAAGAAATGTTAGCTTCAAAGATTATTGGAGTTTTCATGCCTGATGAAGGGAGAGTAGGAAGGCTTGTAAGCAGGAAAGTAGGTAGAGGTAATGCAAATGTTGATGTAAATTTTGAACAGAATAGAAAAATCCGAATGAGGATATCTACACAGATGGAAAAAAGTATAGATCTAATAGATGATATACGAGATATTAAGAGTGATGTTCAAGCTCTTTTTATTCCGCCAAAGGAGATAATATCAGCGGCTTCAAATTTTTTCAGTATTTACGATAATTATCATATAGCATTTGAAGAAACTTATAATGATTTAAACAAGCTACTTCTTAAGCCTTTAACAAAGGGTAAGAATACAAAAGAACAGAACATAATATTGGAAAAATTTGAAGATATAATCAAGGGCAAGGTTAGAATGAAAGATAACAAATTTTATATCAAGGGAAAAGATATTGGAGAAATAGAAATGGGTTTAGTGGCTGAAGGAGACAGAAAGCTTGCCACAATTCTTCACTTAGTTTCTAATGGTACTCTTGGACCTAATACTATTTTATTTTGGGATGAGCCTGAATCAAATTTAAACCCAAGTAGAATGAAATATATTTCGCAGGCATTGGTAGAACTTGCCAAAATGGGAGTACAAGTATTTATTACTACGCACAGTTATTTTCTTCTTCAAGAGTTTTCGATAGTTGCTCAGTATGATGCAAAGAATTTTAAAATAGGTGTAAACTTTATTTCCCTCTATGAGGATAAGGGTAGCGGAAAAATCCTTTCAGATAGTGCACCTCAGACATACGAACTACAGCATAACTCATTAGTTGAAGAATTTGAGAGCTTATATAATCGAGAACAGGAGAAACTATATGATAATTAAAGAAGGTAATCTTCAATTTGAATTTACAGAAGGGGTCAAGGCAATTAAATTCGATGAAACTTCGTACTATCGTAAATATAAAGATTGTATGCCAGGAAACAAAGGAATAGATATTCTTGCATATAATGATCTACACTTTACTTTTATTGAAATAAAAGATTTTGAAAGTTATGAAAACAATAAAGAAAATATTAAACGCTTGATGACTAGCAAAAACGAAACTGAAACTGAAACACTTGATGATGAAATATCTCGGAAAGTTCGATCAACCGTAGCTGCTGTTTTTGGTAGTCATATTAATCAGGATAAGGAATTAGATGAGTATTTTGAAGCATTAAAAGGTAAAGTAAGCAACACAAACGAGTTCATTCCTACTATTGACATTATCTTGTTTATTGAAGGTGATGTATCGAAAATGGTAAGAAAAAAGGGTTTAAGACAGGAGACAACTGTGGCCTTTCGAGCAATACAAGATAGTCTCAAAAAGAAACTTAAATGGCTGACAGGTAGAATATCAGTGGAGAATATACAATTAATGAGAGCACAAAGGTTTTTTGTAGTAAAGCGAATTTGAGTACATAATTACAAGATCATGCTTGTGAAAGTTCATTCCCATTATTTGTAGGCATAACTGTTAACAGTACAAAAAATTGAATTTGTTTGCATTTAGCTACCTTGCTCTTTTACTGGACCCTTCATCTTTATATCGGAATACATAAATTCCTAAAAACGGAGAAACATATGGTTCGAGTATGGTTGTGTGTATAAGGTGTGTATAGTGTGTGTATAATGTGTGTATACATTGCATTCTCTGTTTGATAAAATATAAAGATAAAAGTAGGTCATTTTTTGTCCGATATGGAAATACCACGAAAAAAGAAAATAAACTGGAAATGACTAAAAGTATGATGATCTGTTTCAACAAGTGGACAACTATAGGTCAAGAATAAATTGAGAGATAGTTAGCTACCTAATCTGTATAAATGGAAAGTCGAGATGTTCAAATTATATAGCGAGTAGAGGTTTTTTTGAGCGACACTTCGGCGACACACTCTAAAAATAGCGACATATTAATAGCAACATACACCACCGGTAAAATGCTTATATAGCAATGCTTAGAAACATATGGACATCATTAGCAACGTTAAAACATAGGTCTGCAAAACCTTTATTCCCCAGTTCAAATCTGGGTGGCGCCTCCAAATCTAAACTCAATAATTGATACAACGGGAAGCCCTTGATACAAGGGCTTTCTGGCGTTTACGAAGGGAAAATGGCGTCAAATCTATGGGTTCCCCTGCGACAGGAAATGCTAAATAGTGGAAGAAATGCACCCCCCTCTGTTCAAATCTTACCTTTCGTTAAAAAGTATAGGGATCGTTAAAAAGTACGTTTCCATGGACGGAACACGTGGAAACAGTTACTCTGCTGGAGCGGAAATAGAAAGAGTGACCCTTGGAAATGGCTGATATAGGCGGTTTCAGGGGTTGCGTATTTTTATGCAGCTCGGGGGTGGGCTGAATTTTTGGTGTGTTTATCAAAAAACAGGTCGTCCACGGAAACAGATTGAAGAAAAAAATGGGGTAGAGTTTTGCGGGGATTGTTAAACCTTTTGGCAAAAGAGAACTTTTTGGCAAAACTCAAGAGTCTGCTTGATAGAATATGTGTAAGAAGCACATAAAAAAGTGATTTATGGTTTACATCTACATGCTCGTTCGTATGAGATTTGATTCAATGAAATGCCTACTCATAGAAATAAAAAGTTACAAATTATATCAAATTTACCCATGGTTTGAACATTGCATATGTTATAATGAAAAGGAAAAACAGGAATTTATGGTCTTTGTTGTGATAGGAGGGGAATATTTATGAGTTTATTCGGTTTTTTGCGCGGTCATTGTGATGACAAGGGTTGTGATTGGTATTGCTTCTGAGAGTCAGTTACTGACAATAACAAAATTATCATATTATTGATACTGATACCAACAAAGTGATAAAATATTACTATTGAAATGTATTGGAGGGAGCATTATGAAAACTAAAAAGTATAGGTATTTAGTAATTGGACTAATTATTGGTGTTTTGTTATCATTAACAACCTATTCGTTTGCTGCAGATATTTCGGCTAAGATGTGGAAGGTTGGGGTGTTCTTAAATGGAACTACACTCAAAGAAACCAGCAATGCAATATTCTCCGAGGGTGACATTTACTTGCCAGCTAAGTATTTTTCTGATGTTTTCAATATGTCATATTCATACAGTGATAAAACTGGAATGTTAACTCTGAATAATAGAGTTCAACAGAATTCGGGCTCAGCTGAAGATCCCAAACCAACGGAAGCTCCTAAGCCAACAGAAGTACCTAAGCCTGGCAATTTAACAATTGGGCAAAAAAACGCATTAAACGCCGCTAAAAACTATTTAAACTTTTCAGCATTTTCATATAAAGGGTTAATTAAACAGTTAGAATTCGAAAATTACACTAGTGAGGAAGCCAAATACGGAGCTGATAATTGCGGTGCCGATTGGAAGGAACAAGCCGCTAAGTCAGCTAAAAATTACTTAAGTTTTTCATCTTTTTCTCGAGATGGTTTAATTAAACAATTAGAATTTGAAGGATTTACTAATGAAGAAGCTCTGTACGGCGTAAAGGCTAATGGTTATTAATATCATATACGAATATGTTGTTGCTTTAAGATTATGAAATCGAGTTATATACCTTTTATGCCTATTATGTTGAAAGAAGGACGCCGCAAGAGTTCGGGGGGCAACAAGATGCTGACTCCCCTCCCCCCCCCCC
>JAAYKT010000077.1 GCA_012522255.1 Clostridiales bacterium | reverse complement strand
TGGACATTAAAAAGCTAAATTTCCCGGTTCTAAACTATTTAAAACCGGGAAATTTCAATAGATTGCAAATCTTTTTAATTTCTACCCAAAAGGTCTACTTTACTTTTACATTTGACCAATCTTACATAGCTGCCTTCCTATATAGCAAAACTCTGCCACAGCTTTCGCATCTAATAATCTCTCCTGCTCTTGCCGCCTCAAAATTAACGGAAGGAACGTCCACACTGCAACCGGTGCATTTTCTTGATATAATAAGAGATATAGGATCTTCGATACGAGTTTTCCATTTTAGGTATTCTTCCATACTTGTTTTATCTATCTGCGTTTTCATTTCTTCAATAATATCACAAAAGTTTTTTTGTTCTTTTTTTAAAACCTGCAGTTCTTCTATACTGTCATTTTTTGTTTTTTCAGATTTATTCTTTATAAAAATAAGTTTCCTTTTTAAAGTCATTAATTCTGTACTTATATTATTTATTATCTTTTCTGTTTCTTCTATGCGCCCGGTTTCTTTTTTTATACTGCTTTCTGTATCCATTATTTGCTTTTCTACCATCTTAAGCTTTTTTGCATTATTTATTTCCGAACTGTATTTCAAACCTTCATAATTTTTTATATTGTCCCGCAGTTGCCTCACAGTTCGTTTTATAGAATCTATATCCTTTACATGTTTACTTTGTTTATTCTTATAATTCAAATATTGTTTCCTTAAGTCCGAGTACTCTTCTGATAATCTTTTCAATAAATCATCAGACTTTATTTGTTCGATATTTTTATTTAGGATCGAAAGTTCAATCTCCTTTAACTGCAATCCATATAATAAATCCAAGTCCATATAGCATCATCCTTTCACTAATAATATGGTTTTATCTTTTCTTCAACAAGAAAGTTGTTAGATGATAACCTCTTTCATTTTTCATGTATCTTTTTTGAGCAAAATACGTAGGTAATAACATGGTTCTTCCAAATGAAACAAGAGTGTAAAATATTATAAAATAAAAAGGAATAGTCAACTCACTATTCCTAAATCTGAACTATAGGATCGATATTTGTTTTTGACTCCAAAATTTCTATATCATATCCCTGTTTATACGAAAAAGATTTTAAATACTCGGCCACTGATTTAACCATCGCTATTTCCGTACCGAAATGTCCCGCATCAATAATTGATAGACCGCTTTCCAATGCATCCAAAGTTTGATGATATTGCATATCTCCTGTTATTAATACATCAGCACCGGCAGACTTGACCTGTTTTAAGTATTTGCTGCCGGAGCCATTTATCAATGCTACCTTTTTTATTTTTAAGTCTGGAGGTCCGGCATATCTTATGCTGCTCAAATTCAAAGTCTTTTTAACAAATTCAGCGTAAGATGCAAGGGACATTTCTTCCTGCAACACACCTAACCGCCCAATACCATATACATTACCTTTATTTATTAATTCATATATATCATAAGCAACTTCTTCGTAAGGGTGAGACTCAATCATTGCTTTAATTGTCTTGGTGAGAGATTCCTCAGGAACAATAGTCTCTAATCTATACTCATCGACTTCCTCTAAAATACCTTTATTGCCAATATAGGGATGTGATCCTTCTTCCGGTTTAAAAGTGCCTATGCCTTTTACCCTGAAACTGCATGAACTGTATTTTCCTATAAAACCGGCTCCGGTTCTTGAAAAGCTTTCTAATATCTTATCTTCACTGCCTTTTGGAACGTAAACAATGACTTTATATAGCTTCTCAATGTTTAGAGGATGTATAACTTTTAAATTGTCAAATCCTAACTGCTTAGCAAATATATCATTCAGTCCGCCTTTGGCAATATCATAATTAGTATGAGATGAATATAAAGATATTTCATTTTTTATTAATTTAATTATCTTTCTGCCTAAATTTGAATCTGTATTGATATTTTTAATTCCAGAAAATATTAAGGGATGATGGGTAATAATCATATCCACATTTTCTTCTAAAGCTTCTTCCAATACCCAGTCAGGCATATCCAAACAAACCATTATTCTACTTACTGTTTTGCCTCCGTCCCCAATAATTAAACCTACATTATCCCAGTCTTCTGCCAATCTTTTCGGTGCAATTGTCTCCATCAAAGACATTATAGTTCCGCATTTTGCCAAAGACACTCTTTCACCTCCTTATAATAATCCAAAACAATAATGCATTCTTTATATCTTTTAATACTATTGAACGTATTTTGGGCTTTTACCCTTTCAATAATAGTTTCATATTCTTTTATTTTGCTGTCTATGTAATCCTTTAAAACAAGGCTTTTTTTATTTAACAACTTATCATCTATATAATTTATCGCTTGAGGCTCATTGACATTATCATATGGTTTTACCCACATTATTTCATAAAACTTGTTTCCTTCTTTTACTATTTCCACATCAATTATTTTAAAACCATTTTCTACAAGCCATTTTCTAAGAAGATAACTGTCTCTCATAGGTTGTAATATCAGTTGCCCGGCACTTTTTGCAATTTCAAGGCTTTGTTTTAATATATCTGCTATTAGCAAGCCCCCCATACCGGAAATTACCAATATTTCCGCCTCGCCTTTCTCTAAGACATTAAGCCCAAAACCTACGCGTATAACAATAAAGTTGTCTAAACCATGTAATTGTATCCTTTTTTTCGAATTATTTGCAGGGCCGATATTGACATCGGTTGCAATTGCCTTTTTGACCTTTTTGTGTTTAACCAAATAAATAGGCAGATAGGCGTGATCTGAACCAATGTCAGCGACACATTTACAATTTTCTATGCTATCCGCAATTATTTTTAGTCTTGGTGTTAAACACAATGCATATCTTCCTTCTTTAACTCGATTTTTCAATTCTATTATACTATATTTCGTGTTACGATATAAGACTATATAAGAATTTGTAAAAATGAATCAAAAAAGTAAAAAAACCCGGCAATCCAGGTTTGGAAAATGGTGGGCCTTCAGGGACTCGAACCCCGGACCAACCGGTTATGAGCCGGTTGCTCTAACCAGCTGAGCTAAAGGCCCAATAATGGCTCCTCAAGTTGGACTCGAACCAACGACCCTGCGGTTAACAGCCGCATGCTCTACCGACTGAGCTATTGAGGAAAACAACTGACAAACTATATTCTACTAACTTTAAAGTTAAATGTCAATAGCATTTTTCATGATTTTTTAATCAACTTTGCCTTCCTGAATTGTAAAAGTAAAGTAGACCCCTGATATCTATGCAGTCTAATTTAGTCTTACAAATTGATGGGTCTAATTTAATCTTACAAAAGTTTTATTCTCCAAAGAATAGTTTATCTATTTTGA
>JAAYKT010000076.1 GCA_012522255.1 Clostridiales bacterium | reverse complement strand
TAAGTTAGATCATTTTATTTTCTATAGTTCATCCAACATTGTCTTCTTCGGTTTTGCCGGGACCCCGACAACAGTAGTACCTGCTTCTACATCTTTTACAACGACAGCGCCTGCTCCTACTATTGAGTGGTTCCCAATACTTAGCCCCTGCAATATCTTAGCACCTGTTCCTATTAAACAAAAATCCTTTACTTCTACATTGCCTGATATCGCAACCAACGGATTTACTACATTAAAGTTTCCAAGAACTACATCATGGCCTATAGTACTGTTAAGATTTATTAAATTGAAATCCCCAATATTTATATTACATGTTAGTTTTGCTCCAGCAGTAATAATATTTCCTACCCCCATTTTTATACTTCCCTTATCAAAGGAAGTGGTCGGATGAATAATGTTTGGAAAAACTACATTTGGGATACTTTGAACTCTATCAAAAATTTCCGCTTTAATCTTCGGGTTCCCTATTGGTATTATCATTCCGATAATTGGATATCCTGCTGCAAATTTTAAAATATCATCATCATAGGAAACTACCTTTTTCCCGTTAATTATTTCTGTAGAAACATCACTCTTCTTTGAGCCGATAAACCCGATGAAATCAAACACCTGTTGATTACCAGCCCTATTAATATCTTCGACCAGCATATAAATTTCTTTTGATATTCCACCCCCCCAAAACATACAAGGGGTAAACCTTTCCATAGCATAACAATCTCCCTCTTTCAAAATCGTTTCATAACATAATACTAATAACCTATCTATTTTCTTATATTTACCATTATATCTGAAATACATTGTTAATGTGCAATATTCTATTATCAAATATCCTCCTTTACAAAGGCTTGCACAATAAGCTCAATACTCTATATGCTTTTCCACTTTTTCACCAAATCACAAGAGTAATAACCCATGTTATACTCTAATAATGGTAGCCCATTGTATTCATTTTTTTGTATGGTGAAAATGAAGAAAACTATTGTTTTTAATGATATAATGAAATGATTTAACATTCAGAAATATGTGAGGAAAATTGTGAGTAAAAATAAAATTTTAGTTACAGGTTCAGATGGATTTATCGGCAGCCATCTCGTTGAAGAACTGCTGAAAAATGGGCATGCTGTTAAAGCATTCGTTATGTACAATTCCTTTAACAGTTGGGGGTGGCTTGATACATTCCCGAAAGATGTTCTCAGTGAGATAGAAATATTTTCAGGGGATGTAAGGGACCCTAATGGAGTGCGAGAAGCGATAAAGGATGTTAATGAAATATTTCATCTTGCCGCTTTAATTGCAATTCCTTACAGCTATCATTCCCCTGACTCTTACGTAGACACTAACATCAAAGGAACATTGAATGTACTTCAAGCAGCAAGGGATTTTGAGGTTGATAGAGTGTTAATAACATCAACATCAGAGGTGTACGGAACTGCACAGTATGTACCAATAGATGAAAAACATCCTTATCAGGGCCAATCTCCATATTCCGCAACGAAAATTGGTGCAGACAGGCTTGCCGAGTCTTTCTATAGAAGCTTCGATATGCCCATAACAATTGTCAGACCTTTCAATACATACGGCCCCCGACAATCAGCAAGAGCTGTGATTCCCACCATTATAATGCAGCTGCTCTCTGGCAAGGACAAGATAGAACTTGGGTCATTAGCTCCTTCTAGGGACTTTACTTATGTTAAGGATACCGTTAAGGCGTTCCTTGAAATATCGAAATCAGAAGCAACTATAGGCGAAGAAATAAATATTGCTTCACAACGGGAAATAACAATTGGCGAACTTGCACAGGAACTAATAAAACAAATTAATAAAGATGCAAGCATATCATGCAGCGAAGAAAGACTCCGGCCTGAAAAAAGCGAAGTCAACAGATTACTGGGTTCCAATAAAAAAATTAAACAATTGACTGGTTGGGAACCAAAATACACATTTGAAGACGGATTGTCAGAAACCATAAAATTTATTAAGGCAAATTTAGAAAAGTATAAAACTGACATATATAATATTTAATTGGGGGGATTACTAAAATGAAGTATTGCACAAAATGCGCAATGCCGGATACACGGCCTAGATTAACTTTCGACGAGAATGGTATATGCTCAGCTTGCCAATGGAGCGAAGAAAAAAATATCAGCATCGACTGGGATAAGCGGGAGGCCGAATTGATAGAACTCTGTAACACTATTCGTGGCAAAAACAAGTTCGATTGTCTTGTGCCCGCCAGCGGAGGCAAAGATTCGACATATGTTGCTCACAAAATGAAGCACACACATAACCTAAATGTGTTGACTGTTACAATTACGCCACCATTGGAAACCGACCTTATTCAAGAGAATATGAAGAGTTTTCTCAATAAAGGATATGACAACATAAAAATTACCCCCAATCCTCTAATTATGAAAACAATTAACCGAATAGGGTTTATTGAGCAAGGCCGACCTTTATTAGGATGGACATCTTGCTTAAATACGGCAATGCTTCAAATTGCCACCAGCATGAATGTTCCTCTTATTATGTTTGGCGAAGAAGGAGAATCAGAATATGGAGGTTCGAACAGATTAAGATATAAACCTTTTTATACAATAGATGATGCTACGGAATTGTACACATATGGTAATGATCCCGCACAATATTCTAAATACTTCCCCGCCAACGAACTTGTCATGTGGACTTTCCCTACTCAGGAGATCCTCCAAAAGCATCCCGTAAACATTGGACACTGGTCATATT
Organism: Clostridiales bacterium; assembly: GCA_012522255.1. GTDB lineage: Bacteria > Bacillota > Clostridia > Lutisporales > Lutisporaceae > JAAYKT01. Next base: position 538 of record JAAYKT010000076.1, on the reverse strand, counting down.
TTGAGAATTGGGATCCATATAATAATTTTGTGTTCGCTCGTGATAATTACAACATGAAGCCAAGGCGAACACGGAGTATTGGCACATACACAAACTACGGCCAACTTGACACCCCATTATATGATTTACATGCTTATATGATGTATCTAAAATTTGGGTTTGGCAGATGTACACAGGATGCCTGTATTGATATTAGGGGAGGACGAATATCAAGAAAAGAAGCCGTTAAACTAATCGCCAAGTATGATGGAGAATCTATAGATAAATACATTCCGGACTATTGCGACTATTTCGAAATGGATATCAAAGAATTTGAGCAAATAATTGACAAGCACGCAAATAAAACACTGTTAAAAAAGCAAAACGGGAAATGGATCCCTTTAAAATAAATGATTGAATTACCGAGATATTTAATGGGGTATAATTATGTTCGCTGACAAACAACAAGTAACCGAATTAGTAGCTGTGCAACTAAAAAACATATTTGCAACTAATGCAAACATCGAAAGCTTCCAGGACACTGTCATGAAGAGAGTGG
>JAAYKT010000075.1 GCA_012522255.1 Clostridiales bacterium | reverse complement strand
ACGTAGTAAGCGATGATATAGGTTTCGTTATGTATAACCTTATAGATAATTTCCAGTTGTATTATGGGTAGTTTTGCTTCTGGAAATTAGGTAAATAAACTACTCAAAACATATTATACGAGGAGTAGGGTGATGAAGACAATGATAATGACAGGCGGCGGTACGTCGGGGCATGTAACTCCTAATATTGCGCTGATGCCAAAGCTTAAAGAACTGGGATATCGAATCAATTATATCGGTTCCTTAAACGGTATAGAAAAACAATTAATCAAAAATGAGAATATCCCATATTACTCTATCAGTGCCGGTAAATTAAGAAGGTACATAGACACTAAGAATATTGCAGATGCATTTAGGGTCTTAAGAGGTTTAAGGCAATCTATTTCTATTATAAAAAAAGTTAAACCTGATATTTTATTCAGTAAAGGTGGTTTTGTGTCATGTCCCGTAGTATGGGCTGCCTGGTTATGTAAAGTGCCGGTGGTTATACACGAATCTGACATTACACCCGGTTTGGCAAATCGACTGTCCATGCCTTTTGCGAAAAAGATATGTTATACCTTTCCTGAGTCCAAGGCGTATATACCGGAGGATAAAGGTGTAATGACAGGCCTCCCCATAAGACAATCGCTATTGGAAGGTGATTCTGATAAGGGCAGAAAACTATGCGGTTTTACCGAAGCCAAGCCCATAATTTTGGTTATCGGGGGAAGCCAGGGTGCAGAGGCTATAAATAAAGAAATAAGAGGTCAACTGCAAAGTCTTCTTAAAGAATTTCAGATTTGCCATATTTGTGGCAATGGCAATATAGATACCGAATTTTCAGGTTTTGAAGGGTATAGGCAATATGAATATGTGGATAAAGATCAAGCACATTTATTTGCCATGTCTGATTTGGTTATTTCAAGGGCCGGAGCCACAACCTTATTTGAAATACTTGCGCTGAAAAAGCCTAATCTTTTGATACCCCTATCCAAAAAAGCCAGTCGCGGAGATCAGATTTTAAACGCGCAGTCTTTTTCTTTACAAGGATTCAGCATGGTTTTGGAGGAAGAATATATTCATGCCGAACTGTTAATCAGTATCAAAAAGCTTTATAAAGAGAAAAGTAACTATATAACACGAATGAAAAAAAGCACAATAGTTAATAGTATTGATAATGTAATTGACGTAATTAAAAGCCTTAATTAAAAAATCCCCCGCTTCTATATGCGGGGAATCTGAACGATACGTGGGCCAAAACAGAGGCTATTATTTTACGAAGGTACAATTTCAAATGTTATATCAGGCAGCATGGCTTTAAGATAATCTATAATACTTGTTTTCTTTTTGCTTTTGGGTGCTTCTCCCAAAACAGCATGTGTTATATTATTTTCATTTGCAAAATTAACAATAGTCTCAGTAACATTACTTGAACGTAAGACAGCCATATCCGCCCCTGCATTATTTGAGATTTGATAAAGGAATTCAAGGGCTTCACTTTCATCCGGGTTACCTAAAAAGTTGGTACCTTTTTTTGTAACATGTATTACATAAAGCTTCCCGTTTAAGCTGCTTGCCATTTCTTCTCCAAACTTTATTAATCTTTCACAATTCTTTTGCACCGTCACACATACCATTATTTTATTGTCAATCACGGTTTAACTCCTTTACAAATTTATTAAAGCAATATTTGCATGCAGTCTTATTATAATCAAGTAATCCTTAAGGTGCAATACGAAAAAACCCGCAAGGTTTAAAAATCCATTAGTTTGCAACAGCCCAAACTAAGTATAACCAACGCTTCAATTCCAATGTAAAAATATAATAATTTGTTTTATAAGATAATTTATAGCGCAGCTATTGACTAAAATGCACTTGGTTTTATTTTTTATACTCTTAATTTATTTATATGTTGTTGTTACTGTTTACATGCTGTTTGCTTAATGCTTCTGAAGTATGAAATATTAGTATTTGATAGAGATTGCTTTGTGGAAAGGCTTAAGATCTGTTAGCGAAAGGTAGGAAAAGCGAAATCACATGTGACTTAAGGGGGTTCTTTAAACTAAATTTGTGGATTTACGGGGAAAGTTTGATTTCGCCCGTAATAAGCTTACAGACAATTAGCTGTAACTCGGCAATCGCATCAAATACAATAATCTGCTATCATGGATGAGTTATAGTGTGAACTGTAACCTAATGTTCTCCCACTATTGACTATTTAAAAATTCATGTTGACAGATTGCATATAAAACATATATAATTATATTTGTCGCTGTACAGTTATCACTGAACAGTTGGCCGGAGTGGCGGAACTGGCAGACGCACAGGACTTAAAATCCTGCGGTCCTCTAAGACCGTACCGGTTCGATTCCGGTCTCCGGCACCAATGTTTATAGCGGGGTAGAGCAGTACGGTAGCTCGTCGGGCTCATAACCCGGAGGTCGTGGGTTCAAATCCCTCCCCCGCAACCAAATTTTTCAATAATCTGTAACTACAGTTTAGGTTTAGATTAGGCGGCGTAGCTCAGTTGGCGAGAGCATTCGGTTCATACCCGAACGGTCATTGGTTCAAGCCCAATCGCCGCTACCACTTTTTTTTGTCATATTTAAACGGCCCATTGGTCAAGCGGTCAAGACGCCGCCCTCTCACGGCGGCAACGGGGGTTCGATTCCCCCATGGGTCACCAAATTATTTACTATTGCACATATCCTATGCTAATAATTTTATTTTATTTTGCACATAAGCAGCTACTTTAGCTTTTTGCATTCTTATAATTTTATAAAAGTACAATGGAATATATGATCTTGATTGGTAAAACTTAATGCGGCGGAGCCGCTTTTGTTGTTTTTGCATATCTAATGTCACACATTATGCTATTTTGTCTAAAACTTTTGCAGTTAACATAACCGGTATTGACAAATAATTCGCATCTATTTTGATAAAATTATTTCTAAAGTCTTCAGCATGAACAGTTTTTCGAATACCTATAAGAATACACTGTTTAAATCCAGTTATAGGATGTAGGTGAACTTATGGTTAACTTGGCAGCTCCACTGGTTAAAAGGTTATCAAAAAATGAGACAAACTATAAGTGGCAGGGTTTTATAACTTACCTGCTGGTTGCAATATTTGGCTTTTTTATCGGACGAGCCGTTGTATTTGAATTCCTAAATCCCTTTTCTGTAGCTTTTTTGTGCGCAGCCTTAATAAACCGTTCCCATATAACAATGGCTTCGGCAGGCCTTTTGTTTGGTGCTGTCAGCTGTAGGAATTCAGAGATGCTTTTGTGGCAAATAGCTATTGTAGTGAATCTCCTGATTTTATATGCGGTTTTTAAAAATATTAAAGCTAAAAAGATACTATTCATTATTTTAGGTATGATTGTAAGTTTCACTGCAGGTTTTTTCATTTTTTATGCAAAAAACTATTATCTATATGACTTATTAATGCTTATAATGCAATCTGTTATGGTATGTGCATTGATAAATATTATTGAGATTGGATTCCCTCTTCTTACCGGGTTTAAACATAGAATGCTTCTTTCTAAAGAAGAAATTGCTTCATTAATTATTTTGCTTGCATCATTGTTTTTAGGGCCTACAATAAAGTTTTGGGGACTTTCGTTAAATAAAACCCTTTCCATTTTTCTTATTCTATTGATTTCTTATGGGGGAGACATAGGTATTGGTGCCATAGCAGGTACTTCAATAGGTGTCTTGCAATCATTATCCGGTGATATTTTTTCTTCAGCTATTGGAATTTATAGTTTATGTGGTTTGGTAGCTTCAGCTTTAAAAAGGTTCGGGAGACTTTCTATGGTTATGGGTTTTGTTTTTACCAATGCTTTTATGACCTTTTATATCAATGGCTCTACTGAAGTCTTGATAAGCAAAAATGAAATTGTTTTGGCCTCTGTCACGTTCTTATTAATTCCGAAAAAAATTTTGGATGCAATTTTTAGGTTTGCTTCAGTTAATTGTATTCAAAATAATAATGATGTGGATTTAAAAACAAAAAACTATGTAAGAGAAAGATTGGCAGATATTTCCGAAGTGTTTAAAGAATTGGCATCTTCTTTAAATGCCGGTCAGAACAATAACAATTATTTTTCTCAGATGGATGCTGCTCATATCATAGAAAAGACTGCAAAAGATGTTTGCTATACATGTGGTATGTATGATAGCTGTTGGAAAACGGATTTTTACAGAACTTATGAGAGAATGTTTGGGTTACTTTCATCAGTGGAATCCGGTAAAATACAAAAATTTGATGAAAAAACCCCCATTGTTGAAAAATGCATTTTTCCGTTAAAGCTTTGGGAAAGTCTCAGGCTTAATTTTAATTTATATAAATCAAATCAGCTTTGGAGAAAGAAACTCGATGAGGGTAGGGCTCTATACAGCCGGCAAATGTCAGAGACTTCAAAGTTAATTGAAGGCATAGCAAATGCCCTTAGTACAAAAATGGAATTCAATAAAGATATTGAAAGGCAAATAGCAGCTGCTTTAGATAAGTTAGGTATACATGTACAGAACGTATCCGTAATAAAGAAAAAGAATAGTATGGAAATAGATATAAAACATAAGCCTTGCAGCGATAAAAGAGTATGCACTGAAAAAATACTCCCGGTTATCAAAGAGGTCACCGGTAAGACTTTTGCAAAAACTGATTTATCATGCCGGGTAACGGGCAAAAATGTTTGTTATTCAAAATTCAGGGAAGCCTTAAAATATTCCGTTTACACAGGCTTTACAAGAAAACAAAAACAAAGCAGTCTTGTATCCGGTGACAATTTTTCTTTTATTGAAACCGAGGACGGAAAGTTTTTTATGATATTGAGTGATGGCATGGGGAGCGGCCATAGAGCAGCAGTGGAAAGCAACATAGCAGTGAGTCTGTTGGAAAAGTTTCTTTATGCCGGTTACGAGCAAAATACTTCTATAGAGGCAATAAACTCCTTATTGTTGGTTAAATCTGATGAAGACAGTTATGCGACTTTAGATATCAGTTCGGTAAATCAGTATACGGGGGAAATAGAATTTACAAAAGTCGGTGCTGTTTCGACTTTTATAAAACGTGATGACAGGGTTGAAATAATAAAAAACAGCTCCCTTCCCGCCGGAATATTGAATAATGTTGACATCGGATTCAATAAAAAAAGGCTAAAAGAAGGGGACTTTGTTATTATGGTAACGGATGGAGCACTTGAAGCTAACAGAAAAGAAGTGGATAAGGAGAATTGGTTGGCGGATTTAATCGATGAACTAAAGGTCAGGAATCCACAAAAGCTCGCCGAATGTGTGTTAGAAAAATGCCTTGCGGAATCCGAAGGAATCGCGATGGATGACATAACAGTTTTGGTTGCAAAATTATGGAGGTCAGATAATTAAGTAACAATTAAATTTTCTGCCAAGCCAATAATTCCTCATGTCTGTCTTTTACAATTTATCTGAACCAATATGAACTAATAAATAAAGATATATTACTGTCGCATTTGATTTCATTTTTTTCATTTCTTTAAAGGGTTTTATTGTTATCTATAAGACTAACATAAATTGTATTGTATCTTATTGACAGGTTGCAGTGGGTAACCAATTAAAAGTTATGGAAATTTTAATTCATAGCCTTTTTATTTTTGGATTTTTGAAGGATAAGTGATAGTTTTGTTGAATAAACTAAAAGCGGCTTAAACGAACAAGTGGAGTTGAAGTAATATGTCTGATGTATTGCAACAAGCGATAAATACGATAAATAAATATGGCATGATAGAAATGAATGATAGAATTGTTGTGGGAGTTTCCGGCGGTCCCGATTCTATGTGCATGCTGCATATTCTTTTAAGGTTAAAAGAAAGGTATAATTTATCTATTTATGGGGCGCATTTGAATCACCAATTCCGTGGGGAGGAAGCTGATAAAGATGCGTTATATGTGAGGGATATTTGCCATAAGTGGGGGGTACCGGTGTTTTTAAAGGTTTTTGATGTTCCGGCATATGCAAAAGAATTAGGTTTGTCTGCTGAGGATGCGGGAAGAATCATAAGATATCGACTTTATGATGAGGTCGATATTGAGGTAGGCGGTACCAAAATTGCAGTGGCCCACAATTTAAACGATCATATTGAAACCATATTCATGAATCTTATACGGGGAAGCGGTTTGGACGGATTAGTCGGTATTGAAGCAACAAGGGATAAAATTATCAGGCCTTTGATAAATACAGATAGAAAAGATATAGAAATGTATTGCGAAGAAAATGGAATTCTTGCAAGAATAGATAAAACAAACTTAGAACCTGTTTATGGAAGAAATAAAGTTAGGTTGGAGCTTATACCCTATATTGAAAACAATTTAAATCCGAACATAATGAATACTATCAACAGGTTTTCCAATATTATTTATGAAGAAAACGATTATTTGGAAATTGTATCACAGAATGCCTTTACAGATGCAGCTAAGTGCTTTAAAAATGTCATAAAATATAGTATTATAAAATTACAAGATTTTCATATAGCCTTAAAAAGAAGGGTTATAAGGGCTGGATTGGAAAAACTTCCGGGTGGTCTAAAGGATATTGAGTATAAGCATGTAGAAAAAATTATAGCAATTCTTAATTGCAAAACAGGTACGGCCGTAGTTCTGCCAAACAATCTAATTGCTTATATATCATATAACGAACTTATCCTAAAAAGGAATATAAAAGAGGAATACAAGAAAATCTATCATAAGCTTGAGCCGGATACCGAGAACCATTTATCCAATATGATTATTTGTGTAAAATCACTAAACGCTGATGAGGTTCCTGCATTGAAATTTAAAGCTGATGAAGTGTATATTGATAGGTCAAGGGTTAAAGAAAACCTTGTAATAAGGAACAGAAGTTCCGGGGATACTTTTTCGCCCATAGGCTTTAAAGGCAGCAAGAAACTTAAGGATTATTTTATAGACGAGAAAATACCAAAAGAAGAAAGAGATAATGTTGAATTAATAGCAGATGGAAAAGAAATTGTCTGGATTGTAGGAAAACGTTTAAGCGAAAACTATAAAATAACAGACAGCACAAAAGATGTTCTTAAGTTAAATATTTTTAGGAGGCAAACAAATGAAGAATGACATACTTGAAATTTTGATTACTGAAAATGAATTAAAGGGAAAAATTAAAGAATTAGGGGAAATAATAACTAAAGACTATAAAGGCAAGGATATAATGCTTATTGGTGTTTTAAAGGGATGCGTTCTATTTCTTTCTGACTTGGCAAGAGAAATAAAGCTGCCTCTGTCCATGGATTTCATGGTTGTATCCAGTTACGGGACCTCCACAAAATCTTCCGGGGTTGTAAGAATTATAAAAGACTTGGAAAAAGACATAACCGGAAAAGATATTCTTATAGTTGAGGATATAGTTGATACGGGACTGACTTTAAACTATCTCGTTGATTATTTGAAATCAAGAAATGCAAGTAGTGTAAAAGTGTGCACCTTGTTGGAAAAACCCGATAGAAGGATTGCAAATGTAAAGATGGATTACGTTGGTTTTCATATACCTGATAAATTCGTTGTAGGTTATGGTTTGGATTATAATGAAATATACAGAAATCTACCTTTTGTTTGCGTTCTGAAACCTGAGATATATTCTAATTAGTTATCGTTCTTATTTATTGTATTTTAAAACTCTCTATGTTACAATTGTTTTGTTATTTATTTACACTGTTTAAGGAGGTAAATTTTTGAAGAAGTTTCTAAAAGGTATAAGTTTGTATATACTTATTTTTATAATAATAATCTTTTTTGCCCAGGTTTTTAATAATACCAATGATAATAAGACCAAGCTTACTTATACCCAGTTTATAGCTGAAGTAGAGAATAAAAGAATAAAAGAAGTTCATATTTCGGATTTTGGAGGTACTTCAGTAATAAGCGGCAAACTCGGTGATGACAGAAAGTTTGAAGTAACAGTGCCCAGCAGCCAATTTAATACGTTAGCTCAAGATTATGCTGAAAGGGGCATTATTAACATTATATATGATAAACCCCAGCAGACTTCGGTATGGCTGTCGATACTTCCATCTGCGGCATTGATTGTGCTGGTTATAGTGTT
>JAAYKT010000074.1 GCA_012522255.1 Clostridiales bacterium | reverse complement strand
TTACTATTACAGCAGAAGAAAGTAAAGGTATAGAAGTAATTGAAGGTACTTTGCCAAGAGAAGAGGGGGACCGTCAGGCAGCATCCTATGTAAACTTTTATATTGCAAACGGCGGTATTGTATTCCCATATTTTGGCAATGAGGAATACGATAAACTGGCAGAAAACATGTTAAAAGAACTATTCCCCGATAGGGAAGTAGTTGGTGTATTTGCAAGAGAAGTTATATTGGGCGGCGGGAATATCCACTGTATAACACAACAGCAGCCAATGGGCTAAAACATTGCAAAATACTTCAATTAGTATAGAAACAGTTTTGAATTTGATGCGGGATGGCAAAGTACAGCCATCCTGCCTGAAATATTTGAATATGACATTTTACCATACATTAACTTTGTTGAAATGTCGGGACTTATATATCAAACATCAAACGAAATCTAATTGTTATTGTTAAAAATAAATTAATTTGTTGGGAGGTACTGATTTGGAAGAATCTACACCAAAAGTAAATTTAGTCGAGATTATACTTTTTACTGTGTGCAGCATATTGGTAATAGATACATTTGTGGCACCTGCCATAATCGGAGTGTCTTCAATCACTATATGGGCATTTACAGCAATACTTTTCTTTATACCCTATGGTTTAATCAGTGCTGAATTGGGAGCGGCGTATCCCGATGATGGCGGAATCTATGCCTGGGTAAATAGGGCTTATGGTGAATTTAGCGCTACATTGGTCGGATGGTTTTACTGGGTCAATGTAGCCATGTGGATGCCTGCCGTTTATGTGGCCTTTGCTTACTGGTTTGCCTATGCCTTTTTTCCTGACATGTCAAATTGGACCATGGCTATAATGGCGGTAGCCCTTGGCTGGATAACAATCTTTATTAATATAAGAGGTATAGATATAAGTGTAAAATTCACAAACTTAGGTGCAATTTTAAAAGTAGGAATACTTTTAGCCTTTGGTATCTTTGGTGTTATTTATGGTTTGGAATTCGGATTTAAAAATGACTTCAGCTTTGCATCCTTTATACCCTCCTTGGATAACACACTTTTGTATTCTACGACTATCGTATACAATTTGATGGGATTTGAGCTCATCAGCACTGTGGGAAGCAAAATTGAAAATCCTGAAAAAAATATACCCCTGATGACTATTTTTGCCGGAATTTTGATTGCTGCCATGTATATAATAGGAACATTTGGTATATTAGCTGCAATGCCGGCAAATACAATCGATCCTGTGGATGGGTTTTTATTTGCATTGGAAGAACTGACTACAATATTTGGCAATGCGGGACTCTTTGTGTTTAAACTAATAACAGCATTTGCCTTGTATACATTGTTAACCAACATGATATCATGGACCATGGGCGGCACGGAAGTTCTCACCTCGGCAAACCTAGATACAAAATCAGGCCTTTTGGCACATAGGCATCCCAAATACGGCACCGCTGATTATGCATATTATATATATGGCTTTATTTCCAGCTTCCTTGTAATAGTGAATTTTGCACTAAGTGAAGATGCAAACGAGATATTCTGGACTATTTTGGCTTTTAGTTTTGTAGTATTCTTAATGCCTTATCTTTGGCTATTTCCATCAGCAGTTAAACTAAGGAAAAAAGATACAGAAACTAAAAGACCCTACAAAGTGCCCGGCGGTGATTTTGGATTAAAGCTATCTGCTTTTATAGGTGAAATATTTATAGCCGCATCAATAGGTTTTTTGTTTTTACCTGATGAAAGCTATGACCCCAGAATTTATTATACAACTTTGATAGTTGGTACTCTTATAACGGTTTTGATCGGAGTAGGTTTATACAGGAAAGGCGTAAAGCATTAAAGGAGGCGTGTTTATGCCCCATTTAACCGAGATTATAATAATTTTGTTGTTTTTAATAGGTATGGTTGTTATAGGTTTTGTTATAAACAGAAAAGTGGAAGACTTGGACGATTATCTTGTCGGCGGCAGGAATGTACCAACTTGGGCAATTACAGGTTCTTTGTTTGCAACTTTTTGGGGAGGCGGCACGGTGCTCGGCTCTGCCGGTGCAGCCTATCACGGTGGAGTTCTTGAAACCATAGCAGATCCTTTTGCTGCGGGCTCGGCGCTGGTACTCATCGGGATCTTTTTCGTCTCTCCTATAAGAAGATTGAGGCTTAACTCTGTCAGCGAGCTATACCTTATAAGATATAGCGATAGGGTATCAATATTAGCCTCATTCTTAATGTTGCCCACCTTTACCCTCTGGACAGCTGTTCAAGTCATCGCCATAGGCAAGGTAATGAACATCCTTTTAGGGTTATCCTATTCCTTGTCAATAATAATAGGTGCCTTGGTAATAATTGCATATACCTATTTGGGGGGGCTTTTGGCGGTGGTTTGGACGGAAACAATACAAATGTTTATTATTCTTTTAGGTTTGTTTGTACTGTTACCCATAAGCATCAATCATGTCGGAGGTTTTGCCGAAATGAAAAACTTTACTCCGGAAGGGTTTTGGTCATTTTTTCCGAGGGGAGAAAACTTAGTGGGATGGCTCACATATATTTCTGCCTGGGCAGGCATGGCTTTAGGCAATATCCCATCACCCGATATAGCCCAGAGAGCCTTCAGCTCCAAAGATGAAAAAACAGCAAGAGACGGCTCAATTTATGCAGGCGTTTTATATTGGATCATTGGCTTCATCCCTATACTTTTTAGTTTAGTTGCCATTACCATGGTGGGAAAAGGAATGATCCCCGGTGATATTTTTACCGAAGACAGTGAAATGGTAATACCCTATCTGGCAAAAATCCTTTTAAACCCTATAGGTCTTGGCATTTTTGTCGGGTCACTTTTAGCCACAGTTATGTCCTCTGCCAGTTCGTCAATATTTGCATCGGCTGTAATACTTTCAAATGATATATACAAATATGGCAAGGAACTGAAAGGGGATAACATCGGCGATGAAAAGGCGTTAAGAGTTACAAAAATTTGCGTTCTTATTATAGGCCTGCTTTCTTTGGTTGTGAGCTTCTATGCAGAATCACTATATGATTTGATGGTATTCAGTTTTACCATACTGTTTAACTGCCTGTTCTTTCCTTTCATATTTGCATTTATATGGAAAAAGGCTAATGCATATGGAGCATTGTCCGGTATGGCAATCGGCTTCCTTATAACCTTTGCGGGCTGCATAATAGAAAGGACCTTCGTACCGGAGCCGGAGTGGTTTTTTACCTTGGTACCTGCTTTTGCAAACTTTGCAGCTATGGTAATAGTGAGTTTAGCGACACAGAAAAAGAATCCGCCTAAAGCCTTGGCAACAAAAGACGGTGAAATTATAAAATGGGTGGATTTAAGAACCCATTAGTTTAAGTTAAAAAGATGATTAATAATATTTTTAACTTTTATAACGATGAAAAAATATATTAATGAAGAGAATGACTCAATTTGGTAAAGGTATAAATTAAAAATGATTGGAGGAAAAAAATTTGACACTCAGACATTTTATAGACACAAATGATTTTACCAAACACGAATTAGTTGATATTATCGACCTGTCCATTTCACTAAAAAACTGCATAAAATCCGGTTATAACCCTCCTTTAATGAAAGGTAAAACCTTGGGAATGATTTTTCAACAGTCATCCACCCGAACCAGGGTATCTTTTGAAACAGCTATGGAACAGTTGGGCGGTCATGCCCTATATTTGGGGCCTGGCATGATACAACTTGGTGGGCATGAAACCATTGAAGATACCGGGAGAGTGTTGTCGCAACTCATCGATATAGTCATGGCTAGGGTTATAGAACATAGTACAGTGGTAGAATTGGCAAAGGCATCGTCCATCCCCGTTATAAACGCTATGAGTGACTATAATCACCCTACTCAGGAAATAGGGGATATGATAACCATTGTGGAAAACCTGCCTAAAGGGAAATCACTTGAGGACTTAAAGGTAGTATTTGTTGGGGATGGTACCCAAGTGTGTGCTTCCCTTGGATTCATAACGACAAAATTGGGTATGAATTTTGTACATTTCGGGCCTGAAGGTTTTCAGTTAAGGAAAGTACATAAGGAAATAATGGAGGCAAATTGTCAGGAATCCGGCGGAAGCTGGCTGGTAACGGATGATGAAGAAGAGGCGCTCTCCGGAGCTGATTTCTTATATACGGACGTTTGGTATGGCCTATATGAAAGTGAACTTTCAGAAGAAGAAAGGCACCGCATATTTATGCCAAAGTATCAAATAAGCAGGAGAATGATGCAAAAGGCCAATTTAGGTGCTAAGTTGTTGCATTGCCTGCCTGCAACCAGGGGCGAAGAAGTCACAGATGAAGTAATCGACAGTGAAATATCCGTGGTCTTCCAGCAAGCGGGAAATAGGCTCACTGCCATGCGAGGGCTTTTGGTGTACTTCACACTGTACCAACAAGATACGACAACACTTCAATAAGAGGTTGCAAAAGAAATGTTGGAAAGTTTTATGGAAACCAGGCTGGGATGCTGTTGCTGTCATTAAGATGTTTAACTGAGGGGAGATTAATAATCTCCCTTTTACTTTTTAAGGATTTATTTTAGTAAGCATTTTGTTAGTCATAATAAAGGAAAAAGATTATTATTGTAGAATAACTATAATACATCCAAAATGAAAATAAAAAATTTAAAAGGGGGTATTGTTTTGGATAATTCCGACATGTGTAAAATGGGTTTTGCAACGAAGGCTGTACACGGAGGCTGGAAAAAGAACGAGATGGGTGCTTTGGCTACACCTATTTATCAGACATCAACATTTATTTTTGACTCCGCGGAACAGGGCGGAAGAAGATTTGCACTGGAAGAAGACGGCTATATCTATACGCGTCTTGAAAATCCCACTATTTCTGTATTGGAAGAGAAGATTGCTTTACTTGAAGGCGGAGAAGCTGCAGTTGCTTTTGCTTCCGGAATCGGCGCAATTGTATCGTCCCTATGGACGGCTCTGAAAGCCGGTGATCATGTCATCGCTGCTAAAACACTGTACGGTTGTACATTTGCTTTTTTAAGTCACGGAATCACAAGATACGGGGTTGAGGTTACTTTTGTTGATACTTCCGATCCGGAAAATGTGCGAAAGGCAATGAAGAAAAATACAAAAGTTGTTTATCTGGAAACCCCGGCAAATCCGAATATGAATATCACAGATCTTGAAGAAGTCAGCAAAATCGCCCACACAAATGAAGGCTGCCTGGTAATGGTAGACAACACCTATTGTTCTCCCTATATACAGAGGCCTTTGGAATTAGGAGCGGACGTGGTGGTTCATTCAGCCACGAAATACTTAAACGGCCACGGGGACGTAATCGCAGGTCTGGCCATAGGGTCAGGGGAATTTATTAAGGAGCTCAGGCTGTTCGGTTTGAAAGACATGACGGGTGCGGTAATAAGTCCCTTTGATGCATTTTTAATAATCAGGGGGATGAAGACTTTAAGTTTAAGGGTAGAAAGGCATAGCGAAAACGCAATGAAAGTTGCGGAATTCTTAGAAAACCATCCGGCAGTAGATAAAGTCTATTATCCGGGACTTAAGAGCTTCCCGCAATATGAATTGGCAAAGAAACAGATGAGATTACCGGGAGCCATGATAGCATTTGAGTTAAAGGGCGGTATAGAAGAAGGCAGAAAGCTGATGAATGGTGTGAAACTTTGCAGTCTTGCGGTAAGCCTGGGAGATGTAGAAACGCTTATTCAGCACCCCGCATCAATGACCCACTCGCCTTATACACCGGAGGAAAGGGCAGAAGGCGGCATAAGCGATACATTAGTCAGACTTTCCATAGGATTGGAAGATGTAGAAGATATAATAGACGACTTAAAGACTGTTTTAGATACGATGATATAAAAAAGCGGTGCAAACCGCTTTTTTATGTAATAGGAAAGTCCTGCTTTCCTATTACATAAAAAACAATCTAACCATACATCGTGTCCTTGTTCCTCGTTATGCTCGGGTGGACGGTACATGCTTGAGAAAAGCATATTCACATTTTATCCTATCCCATATATACTTGGAATTGTTGTGTCATTTTTATGGTTATTATTTAAAAAGACCGAATGATTTTGCTAATAATCTATTTGAGGAGGATCAAAGTGGATTTAAAAACATTAGGCAGTGTTTTATCGGATTTCGTTCACGGCGTCGTAATACTTGACGGCAATGGTATTATAGTATGGGCAAACGATTATGTAAAAGGAATATTTTCAGAACAGGAAATTATAAAGAAAAAATTTAACGATATCTTTAGAGTAAGCGTTTTGGATATTCTAAAATCAACAAGCATTAACATGACTTACACGGAGCACTGTTATATTGTTAAAGGGCGTAGGGTATATGAAAAGGGCCTACCCATGGATATGATTTTTATAGAATCAATTCAAAGCTTTAAAAATAAGGATGTAAAAATCCATTGTCTGCAAAGCATCATTAATTCCATAGATGATGGAATAATAATGAGCGATTATGAAGGCAAGGTGGTTATATATAATAAAGCTATGGAAAAGATTGAAGGTGTGAAAGCAAAGGATATGCTGAATAAATATATTTGGGATGCTTATAAATATGGTATAGAAAACGAATCTGAACATAGAAAAGTTTTTCATTCAAGAAAGCCGATAATAAAAGCTTATAAAGCGCATGTATATAATAATAACATACCAAAATATGAATCATATAATACTTACCCGATTATAAAGGAAGGAGAAGGCGTAGGAGTTTTTTCTATAAGCAAAAATGAGACAGAACTTAAATCTTTATTATCTGAAACTGTAGAGTTAAAAAGAAAGTATATACAAAAAGGTTTGTACAGGATCAGTGAAAAATCCATGACCAATGGGACTACATTTACGTTTTCCGATGTTGTGGGCTGCAGTGAGACCACTTCGAACTTGATAAAAGAGGCCCAAACAATTGCACTGCTTGAAAACAATGTACTGATAGTCGGGGATACCGGCACGGGAAAAGAGGTATTCGCCCAAAGCATACATAACTTCGGTAGCAAAAGCGAGGAACAATTTATAGGAATAAACTGTGCTGCAATTCCGGAGAACCTTTTGGAAAGCATACTTTTTGGTGCGGTAAAAGGTGCTTATACCGGGGCAATTGATCGCACGGGGCTATTTCAGGAAGCGGGAGACGGTACCTTATTTTTGGATGAACTGAATTCCATGCCCGTTTCAATGCAAACTAAGCTTTTAAGGGTGCTTCAGGAAAGAAAAGTACGAAAGGTTGGTGATGTAAACAATATACCCATAAATTGCAGGGTTATCTGTGCAATAAATGAGGATCCCCTACAACTTATTAAAGCCGGTAGACTCAGACAAGACTTATTTTATCGTATAGCCGGGCTGATTCTATACATACCCCCTTTGCGCGATAGAAGAGAGGACATATCCGAGTTATATAAATTTTTCATAACCAAGTATAATAGGCTTATGAATAGAAATATTACGGCTCTTTCCGAGGAACTGAAAAAGGTTATTCTATCATATGATTGGCCTGGAAATGTAAGGGAGTTGGAGCATACCATAGAAAATCTCATGGTGAGGGCAAAAGAAAACCAAACAGAGTTGACTTTGAGTGATATGCCAACTTATCTAAGCAAAGTGATTTTAAGTTCAAATGCCATAGAGAGGAAAAGGCCAAGAACAGAATCATTAACGGAAACTTTGAGAGATATAGAGAAAAAATTAATAATAGAAAGCTTGAAGAACAATAACTGGAATATCAGCAAGGCATCAAAAAGCTTAGGAATTATCAGACAAAGCCTGATTTATAGGATGAAAAAGTTGGAAATTGAGAAAACAGACCAATATGTATAAAAATTATACAATATATAAGAAATTTATTACACCTAATAATATATGGAATAAAAAGATATAAAAATTGGTAAAGTTATGAAGCGGCTAATTTTTTTGCAGATCATTTCTAAAGAACATTTTATTAAAATCCAAAAAGGCTCATCCGTCCATAGGTGTGCTGCATAGGTTTTTTGTTTTTCAAAAAATTAAAATAAATAAAAACATAATTAATATTGGGAAAAGAGAAAAATTAATAGTCTTGGTATATTATTTGCATAGTAATAAACATAGCCTTTTGTTCTAAGTATACAAAAGAGTCTTATAAAAAAATTGAGGGGGTACAACAATGTACAAAAAAACTAAACGTATCTTATCGTTACTTTTGGTATCCATTATGTTAGTTGCCCTATTCGGTTGTGCACCAAAACCAAGTGCACCGGTGGATGAGGAACCGGGCGAAGAGGAAAACAAGGAGCCAATCCGTATAGGATTTTTCGCACCTGTGACGGGTCCTGCAGCGGCAGACGGACTTAGCACTACAAACTCTGCAGAACTTGCTGTCAGCATTATCAATGAAAAAGGCGGCATAAACGGCCGTTTGGTTGAGTTGGTAAAATATGATGACGGTTTTGACACCAAGCAGGCAGTTAATATTGCCCAAAAACTGACCACCAAGGACAATGTCACGGCAGTTGTAAGCGGAAGCTACAGCGGTCCTACAAGAGTCAGTGCGCCAATATTCCAAGAAGCGGGGATGCCCATGCTTGCAGGATATGCAATACATCCTGAAGTTACAGGAGCCGGCGACTTCATATTTTCACAATCTTTTGCAGGTGCTGTACAAGGCAAAGCCGCTGCAAAGGTAGCCGTTGAAATGTTAGGCAAAAAGAGAATATCCATAATTGCTGTTGACGTAGACTTTGGTAAGGAACTTTCCGAATCCTTTACTGAATATGCCGAGGCACGCGGTGCAAAGGTTGTTTCAGTAGACAAAGTAGCCATGGCGGACTTGGAATTCACACCTATTATTACTAAATTAAAAGAAGAAGTAAAACCGGATTTGATTTATATGGCTAACTATTATGAGCACAGTGCGGAAATAACACGACAAGTGAAGAAGATGGGTTTGGATGTACCCTTAATCGGAACAGAAGGCGCAGACTCATTCCAATTCTTAGAAATTGCAGGAAAAGATGCCGAAGGTGTAATTATAACTACAAACATGAATAGAGACTCGGCAGATCAAGGAACACAAGATTTTATAAAATCCTATATAGATAAATATAAAATTAAACCGGACATGGTAGGTGCTTCCGTATACGATGCATTCCAGGTTTTATTCAAAGTAATCGGTGATGTAGGAACTGATAAAGTGGCAATTAAAAATGCCATAGCAGGTCTTAAGGATTTTGAAACCGTTACCGGGAAACTTATAGAATATGCACCAACAAGAAGCGCAATTAAGCCGGTTCAACTGCAAATCGTTAAAGATGGTGAATTCCGTTTTTATGGCGAGATTGATGACGCGGAGATAATAGCACAGTAGCTGTAAAGAAGGGGGTTGATCCCCCCTTTTTACATCCTTAGAGAGAGGTGAACCTTAGTGTTATTGCAACAATTAATAAACGGAATAATGATGGGCAGTGTTTACGCCCTGACGGCAATGGGTGCAACTTTGGTATACGGCATACTTCGCATATTGGACATAGCAAATGCAGGTGCTTACGCAGTGGGTGCCTATTTGGGCTGGTATATATATACCTTGACAGGTAATTTATTTGTTGCCTTTATATCATCAATGATTATAACAGGTTTAATCGGAGTTGTTATTCAAAAATATATCTACTATCCAATCATAAGCAAACCTAACATGATTCCCATTGTACCCTTGATTACAAGCGTAGGATTATTTACTTTAACGGGAGATTTGATCAGACTTATAGCCGGTCCCAGCGTTAAAAATTATAATATTAAATTTGATATTGATGTATTTAAAATAGGGAAAATTATCATAAAAATGGAATGGCTTTTTATTCTTATGTTAACAGCCGCCCTATTCGGACTATTATGGTATGTTTTAAATAAAACCAAATTAGGGCTTGCATGGAAAGCAACTGCTATTGATGCGGAAATGGCAAAGGCTATGGGAGTTAATATTAATATGTCCATGGCACTCAGTTATATAATAGGATACGGTTTTGCGGCAGCGGCGGGAATAATGGTGGGGATTTTGTATAATTCAATAGTTCCTGCCATGGGTGATATTCCTTCCTATAAAATGCTTGCAATTATCGTATTAGGCGGTTTGGGAAATCCCGTGGGTACAGTTGTAGCGGGACTTTTGATAGGGGTAGTAGAGACCCTTTCCGCAGTTTATATAGGTACGATTTTACCGAGGGATGCGATAGCTTTTATAGTTTTAATTATAGTCTTATTGGTTAAACCTTCGGGTTTGGTAACCAAAAAAAGCGCATAGGAGGTGGCATGAATGTATTTTACTGTGGTTGCTGTAAATATAGGAATATTTATGTTATTAGCCCTAAGCCTTAATATAATTACAGGATATGCAGGCCAATCGGCAATGGGGCATGCTGCCTTTTTCGGTATAGGCGCTTATGCTTCAGCACTCATGACAAGCAAGATGGCAATTAATTTCTGGATTACTTTACCCGCAGCCTTTATAATAACAGGAGCTGTAGGTGCAATATTAGGGTTTGTGAGTATAAGAATGAGGGATGATTTTTTAGCTATTACAACAATCGGCATTAACTTCATCGTTGTTGCAATTTTTCAGTACTCTCCTGTATTGGGGGCGTCCTTGGGGATGGCTGTAAGTAAACCCATGTTTTTCAATATAAAAATGAACCCTCCACAAAACCTGATACTGTTGATAATCTTAATAGTGTTGGTGAGTCTGTTTATTAAGAAAATGAACAGATCCTGGTTCGGGTTAGCCTTATCCAGTATAAGAAATGATGAGACGGCGGCATCATCTATTGGAATTGATGTTAATAGGTATAAAATTTTAACATTTATAATAGGGACGGCTCTGGCGGGCATGACCGGAGCAATTTATGCACATCATATGACTTTTATTTACTCCAGCGACTTTGCCTTTGTAGTGTCTATCAGTATTCTATCAATGGTGGTGGTTGGTGGTATCGGTACCATCAGAGGACCCGTATTTGGCTCTATACTACTGGGCGTGGCTCCGGAGCTTTTTAGATTTTTGGATAATTACAGAATGATAGTTTATGGAGGACTGTTGGTTTTAATGATGAGATTTCAACCCGGCGGGCTTTTAGGTGATGAAAGTTTTATAGTGAAGAGTATCAGGAAGCTGTATTCGGCTATATTAAACAAGAGGGGTGGTGGAGCCAATGCAGGAAATGCTTAGAGTTGAAGGGCTTAAGATGTATTTCGGAGGGCTGAAGGCTTTAGATGACCTAAGTTTATCCCTTTATGAAAAAGATACCTTAGGGATAATCGGGCCTAACGGTGCAGGTAAGACCACCTTATTCAATGCAATATGCGGAGTTATTAAACCAACGGCAGGAAAGGTTTATTTAAAGGGGGAAGAGGTACAGAATTTAGAACCCTTTGAAATGGCGAGAAAAGGTGTAGCGAGGACCTTTCAAATTTCAAAACCCTTACGTGATATTACAATATTGGATAATGTAATTGCCTCATTGGGAATAAATAATTACACAGGCTTTAGCTCACTATTCAAAAAGAGTCACACAAAAGAAGTAATTGATAAGGCGTTGGAAATAGTCGAAAGGACGGGGCTTAAGGATTTTAAGGATAAAAAGGCTCGTGAGGTGAGCCTTGGTTATTTAAGAAGATTGGAAATAGCAAGGGCTTTAGCTATAGACCCCCTGCTTATCATGCTGGATGAGCCTTGCGCAGGGTTGAGCAATTTTGCCATAAATGAGGTAATTGACCTTATAATGCAGTTAAAAGAAGAGGGTAAAACTATAGTCCTTATAGAGCATAATCTTCCCATCTCTATGAAAGTATGTGACAGGATTGTTGTTTTAAATTTCGGTAAAAAGATTGCAGAAGGTTTGCCGAAAGAAATTCAGGAAAATCCTCAGGTCATAGAAGCATATTTAGGGGGGGATGATGACTGATGCTAAAACTTATAGATATTGAGATAGCATATGGCCAGATGGAAGTAATCAAAGGTGTGTCAATAAATGTTGACCACGGCGAGCTGGTAAGCGTGATCGGAGTAAATGGTGCCGGAAAGACAACTTTAATCAGAGCTATTATGGGACTTAAGGAAATTAAAGCAGGTAAAATTATATATGAAGGACAGGATATAACCGATAAGCCGGCTTGGGACAGGGCAGGTCTTGGTATAGGATATATACCGGAGGGCAGAAGGTTTTTTGGGGGTTTGACCGTTGAAGAAAACTTGAGGATGGGATGCTATAAGATTAAAGATGAAAAGGTTATAAATAAAAATATAGATAAAACTTATGAACTTTTCCCTAAATTGGCTGAAAGAAGAAGGCAATTAGCAAGCACCATGAGCGGTGGTGAGCAACAAATGCTTGCAATAGGAAGGGCCTTGGTACTGGAACCAAAACTGCTTCTCATAGACGAGATTTCCATGGGCCTTATGCCTATTATGGTAAATACATCTTTTAAAATTATAAAAGAGCTTAATGACTCCGGAATAACAGTATTGATTGTAGAACAAAATGCCAATAAAGTATTGAAAATTGCCCATAGGGGTTATGTCATCGATACGGGCAATATAATAATAGAAGGTACTGCAGAAAACCTTAGAGAAAACGATGTTGTTAAAAAAGCATATTTGGGGGGTTAGATTAAAAATTTTCATTAAACCTTACAAATGTTCGGATGAAACTATGTGGTATCAACAAGCATTTGCTTTATAGAATTTATGTATTTATTTAATGTTTAAAAGATTGGGGGAATTTTATATGGTTTTAAATCACGATATTTCAAAAGCAATGACGATAAAATTAGAAGGACCCTTACCGGAAAAAGCGGAATTTGCCGAAGGCATCAGAAGAGCGCCGGACAGAGGCTTCAGACTCAGCCAATCACAAACAGAAACGGCGTTAAAAAATTCGCTAAGATATATACCGGAAGAACATCATGAAATCCTGGCACCTGAATTTTTGGAAGAACTGCTTACAAGAGGTAGAATCTACGGTTATAGATTCCGACCCCAGGGCAAACTCAAGGGTAAACCGATAGATGAGTATAAGGGAAATTGCACGGCAGGCAAAGCATTTCAGGTAATGATAGACAACAACTTAGATTTTGATGTGGCACTATATCCCTATGAGCTTGTAACCTACGGGGAAACAGGCAGTGTGTGCCAGAACTGGATGCAGTACCGGCTCATAAAAAAATACCTTGAAGCGTTGACGGAAGAACAAACCTTGGTAGTGGAATCGGGGCATCCCTTGGGCCTTTTCAAGTCTAATCCCAATGCCCCAAGAGTAATAATTACAAATGCCCTTATGATTGGGATGTTTGATAATCAACATGATTGGGAAATAGCCGAACAAATGGGAGTGGCTAACTACGGGCAAATGACCGCCGGCGGTTGGATGTATATAGGCCCTCAGGGAATAGTACACGGTACCTTCAATACTCTTCTTAATGCCGGCAGACAAAAGCTGCATCTTGGAGAAAATGGTGACCTAAAAGGCAGACTCTTTGTATCCTCAGGACTTGGCGGCATGAGTGGAGCCCAACCAAAAGCCATGGAAATTGCCAACGGCGTGGCAATAATAGCCGAAGTGGATTACTCCCGATTACTTACACGAAATGAGCAGGGCTGGGTAAAAATAAAAAGCGATGACCGTAAAGAAGTTTTTGATATTGCCCATGAATATATGGGAAAAGGTGAACCTACATCAATAGCATACCATGGTAATATCGTTGACTTGCTTCAATATGCAGTGGATAACCATATACAAATAGACCTTTTATCCGACCAGACTTCATGCCATGTAGCTTATGACGGAGGCTACTGTCCCCAAGGCATCACTTATGAAGAAAGAACGGAAATGTTAAAATCTGATAGAGAAATGTTTAATAAATTAGTAGATAAAAGCCTTAGGAAGCATTTTGAACTGATCAAAACCCTTGTAGAAAGAGGCACTTATTTCTTTGACTATGGCAATTCTTTTATGAAAGCCATATATGACTCCGGTGTAAAAGAAATATCTAAAAATGGCATAGATGAAAAAGACGGCTTTATCTTTCCATCCTATGTTGAAGATATAATGGGGCCTGAGTTATTTGACTTTGGTTACGGACCATTCAGATGGGTATGTCTAAGCGGTAATCCCGAAGATCTGAAGAAAACCGATAAAGCTGCTATGGACTGCATTAACCCGAATAGAAGAGCCCAGGATAAAGATAACTGGGTATGGATCAGGGATGCGGAAAAAAATAAGTTAGTAGTTGGTACCCAAGCTCGAATTCTTTATCAAGATGCCATGGGCAGAATGACTATAGCACTTAAGTTTAATGAAATGGTGAGAAATGGTGAAATCGGACCCGTAATGTTGGGACGGGATCACCACGATGTCAGCGGAACAGACTCTCCATTCAGAGAAACCTCTAATATTAAAGACGGCAGCAACGTCATGGCGGATATGGCCACACAATGCTTTGTCGGTAACGCAGCCAGAGGGATGAGCCTTGTCGCACTTCATAACGGAGGTGGTGTAGGCGTCGGTAAAGCAATTAACGGTGGGTTTGGCTTGGTACTTGACGGCACCGAAAAAACTGATGAGATCATAAAGTCAGCAATGCTTTGGGATGTAATGGGCGGGGTAGCCAGAAGGGCATGGGCGAGAAATGAGAATTCCATAACTACAAGTATTGAATATAATGAAATAAGAAAAGGCACCGACCACATTACCATTCCTTATATTCCAAAAGAAGATTTGATAAAAGATACTGTTAAAAAAGCATTTGAATAAAAACAATAAAAAACACTCCGCCCATATGGGCGGAGCGTTTTCCAATTCTCTAACCTCTAACCTCTACTCCACTACATAAATCCAGCCTTCCGGAGCTTCTACATCACCGATCTGTATTCCATAAAGAGTATCATAAAGTTTCTTTGTCAGTGGGCCTACTTCTGTTTCACTGTGGAAAACATGGAACTTGCCTTTATATTCTATTCCGCCGATAGGAGTTATAACAGCTGCAGTACCGCATGCCCCTGCTTCAGCAAATTCATCTATATTATCTATAAACACATCTCTTTCCTCAGCTTCCATGCCCAAATATTCCTTCGCAACATATAAAAGTGAATATTTAGTAATGCTGGGGAGAATCGAAGGTGACACAGGTGTTACAAATTTATTATCCTTAGTGATACCGAAGAAATTCGCCGCCCCTACTTCTTCAATCTTTGTATGGGTTGCAGGATCCAAATAGATACAATCAGCATAACCTTTTTTTACTGCCAATTCGTGGGGCATCAAACTTCCCGCATAGTTTCCTCCGACTTTTGCAGCGCCTGTTCCAAAAGGTGCAGCACGGTCATAATCTGAAACGGTAAAGTTAACGGGCGCCATGCCTCCTTTGAAATAAGGGCCCACCGGAGTGCAAAATACGGTAAATATATATTCCGGGGCAGGTTTTACACCGATGCTATCCCCAACACCGATCAAAAGTGGCCTTAGATATAGTGTGGCACCGCTTCCGTAGGGTGGCACATAATGTTCGTTAGCTTTGACAACGGATTTGCATGCCTCAACAAACTTGTCAACGGGGAACTTGGGCATCATAATTCTTTCGCAGCTTTTTTGCATACGTTTTGCATTCTCATCAGGCCTGAAAAGCTGTACCTTACCGTCTTTTCTTCTGTATGCTTTCATCCCTTCAAAGCATTGCTGCCCATAATGCAGCGACGATGAAGTCTCACTTATATGCAGCTTGTTATCCTGGGTAAGAGTTCCTTCATCCCACTTTCCGTCTTTCCAATAGGATATGTAGCGATAATCAGTCTTAATATAGCCAAAACCTAATTGGCTCCAATCAACATCAACGTTTTTCCCCATAGTCCTACTCCTTTCATTGATTTCCAAGTCAATTATAACGCATATTGCCATATTAAAGAAGCAAAAATTGCAGAATTATATATGACTATCATAGTAACGTTACAGTTGACATTTAGCATATTTCTGCATTAAAAGCATTAAGCAAACAATGAGTGAAGATTAACGCGATAAAAACACTACAACTATTTGCACCAAACCTCTTATAAACACTATGATACCGACAATTTTTATTATATAATAAATAAAAGAGGCTTTGGCAGGTGATTTTGTTGGAAAACATCTTAAAATCCGCAGAAGGAGAATTCGGTCCCGGAAAATACTATCAAGAAACAAAAGATAGGGATACAAAGAGGGCTTATGGCCAGTTTTATACACCGGATTTTATTATAGATTATATCTTGGAAATGACTGTTGCAAAAGCCGATATTGTCGAAAATCCATATCTTAAAATATTGGATCCTGCTTGTGGTGCGGGTTTTTTTCTATTAAAAGCCTATGATATGCTAAAAGAAAAGTTTGAATTGAGATTAAAAGAACTCCAAGAAATTAACGGCCCAAAGACTTACAAAATTTATAAAGACGGTGAATACAGGGAAATAAGCGGATACGATTATTGGCAGAAAGAAAACCTATATTTTCACATTTTAAAACACTGCTTATACGGTGCCGATGTGGATGAAAGTGCCCTATGGCTTTGTATTGCAGCATTAAGGGCAAAGGATAAGGAAAAGGTTATAGGGGAATTAAATATAATATATTGTGATAGCCTTATAAGGTGGGAGAAGGACTATAAAAGTAAGGAAATCATGGATGAGCTTTCGGATTATAGACTTTTATACGCCATAAAAAATCACAGAACAGGTGAGATAAGCTATGTAAAAAGGGAGAAGGCCGGCACTATATTAAAAAGAGTGGATTTTTGGTCAAGCAAATTCGATTATATAGTGGGAAATCCCCCTTATGTGGGACATAAAGAGCTATCCATGGACTATAAAAAGTGGTTGGCAGAAGAATACAAAGAAGTGTTTTATGATAAATCAGACCTTTTCTATTGCTTCTATCAAAGAAGCCTTGAAGTTGTAAGAGATAAGGGAATTATAGCATTCATATCCTCCAGGTACTTCATGGAGAGCCCTACGGGGAGAAATTTAAGGACCTATTTAAAGAGCAATTGCAAAATAATACAAATCATAGACTTTTATGGTGAAAGGATTTTCCCCGGAGCCGGTGTGGCTACTGCCATATTCATTATAGCTGCTGATGATAAAACCGATAATGAGATAACGGTTTGGAAACATGATAAAGGAAAGATAAAGGATATCGATTCGGCGAAATTTGAAACCTTTAAAATCAAACAGGATGATTTATCTGCTGACAGATGGATCCTGCTATCGGATGAAAAGAGAGAAATATTACAAAAAATCGAGAGTAAAAGCAGTGCGCGCTTGGGTAATGTAGTCGATAGTTTTCAGGGTATAATAACAGGATGTGACAAAGCGTTTATTTTGGATGAAAATACTGCAAAAGCTTTAAACATAGAGGAATCTGTTTTAAAGCCATGGATAAAAAATTCTCACGTGGAAAGATATAAAATTAATAAAAGCAATTCTAAATTGATATACTCTGATTTGATAGATGAACCTTTGAAATATCCAAACAGTATAATGCATATTTACAAATACAAAGAACAGTTGGAAAGAAGAAGAGAGTGCAAAAAGGGAATAAGGCTCTGGCATCATCTGCAATGGGGACGAAAACCGGAATTATTTTTACAGGATAAAATCGTATACCCTTTTAAGAGCAAAAACAATAGATTTGCATTAGATATTAACGGTAATTTTTGCAGCGCTGATGTTTATTCTTTTATTTTGAAAGCAAATGTCAGGGATTACACTCTTCCTTTTTTGTTAGGCATCTTGAATTCAAATTTTTACGATTTTTATTTTAAACTTTTTGCAAAAAAGATGGGCTCCGGAGTTTATGATTACTATCCTAACACTGTTATGGATTTGAAATTGCCGGATTACGAAAAATGCAGGGAAATAGAGGATATAGCAATAAGACTTATAAAATTATACGGCGAAGGTGCTCCATCGGATGACATCAAGGTTTTGGAAAACAAGATAGACATCATACTGAGGCAATATTATTTAACAGAATGAATCATGTAAGGATCATATTGTCATCCTGAGGCTCGCCGAAGGATCTTGACTCCGGAGGAATACCACAACCAAGTGCCTGGAGCCCGGCAGCCTGGGGCCGGGAACAGATTTTTCACTGCGTTCAGAATGACAGCCTTAGGTGTAACATTGATTACAGACAATTAGCCTTGTAACTCAGCAATCGCGTCAAATACAATAATCGACAATTATGGATAGGCTATAGACGAACAGCAACATTCATTCTCGACTCCAAAGCCGGTTTTATATAAATATATTTCCTGTCAAACTCAATCAGTCCTTCATCCCTCATCTTCTGTAACTCCCGGGAAAGGGAGGTTCTTTGTACTCCAAATTTTTCGGCTATTTCCTTTTTTGATACTGGCAGCTTTATCTTTGTGTTTTTTTGATTATAGTGTTCATAAGCCAAAAATTCTAAAAGCATTTGCCTTATACTTTTACCGCCCATCATCTTTATTTTGTCTGTTAAAAACACAGATCTATCCGACAAATATTCAAGAATGAGAAGCAAAAACTCTTTGTTCTTCATGGAAAGCTCCGGAATTATAATTTTATTAAGATGAAAAATCTCGGTATCAGTTTTTGCAATAATCATCAGTGGATAATGGCTCCTTTGTGAAAAAAGAAGGTTCAAGCCGATAAGCTCTCCTTTTATTAGTTCAGATACGGTCAAAACATTTCCTTCCTCATCAATACTTTGTGCCACAACAATTCCCGATAATATGACATCCAGGTATAGGGGTTTTTCGTTTTGAAAATGTATTATGCTGCCCTTTTTATAATATTTTGTTTTAAAATTACCGGCATCAAACAGCTCCCCTAATTGTTCCGGCGAAAGAGACCTGAACAAAGGATTAAGCCTGATTATATCAATATATTTGTTATTTATCATTATTTCTCCTTTTTGGCAAACTGTTACTAAGGTAACAGTATTATTCTGATTTTTATTATATGATATTATTTAGTATTTTTAAAGACACCTGGTAATATGTCAAGACAAAAAATAAAAACAATTGAAAAATAAATTTAACATAAGCTTAAAAAAGTGTACACTTAATAAAGCCTAACGAAATCCACTAATAAAATGGAAGCTGTAG
>JAAYKT010000073.1 GCA_012522255.1 Clostridiales bacterium | reverse complement strand
TCAAATTTGCATTGCCGATGATTCAGGCCTGGAGGTAGAGGTGCTTAAGGGTGAGCCGGGAGTGTTATCCGCCAGGTATGCAGGTGTTTTTGGCGATGATAAAGATGATGCAAATAATAAAAAGCTGTTAAAACAAATGGCGGATGTGCCTGAAGGGAAAAGGAATGCAAGGTTTTGCAGCACCATTGCCATTGTGTTTCCTGACGGAAAGGAAATAACAGCAAAAGGATATATAAGGGGAAAAATCGGCTTCTCAGAAAGAGGGCATAACGGATTTGGATACGACCCGCTTTTTATTATAGAAGGTAAGGACAAGACCATGGCGGAACTTGAAGCAGAAGAAAAAAATGAGATAAGTCATAGGGCCAATGCACTTTTAAAAATAAAAGAAAAACTATTGTTAAACGTTTCTACATAAACAGGGTATATGTACCCTAAGTTACTATTCTTATGCTCATATAAAATATCAAAAACATGTCGAAAACCCTTTAAATTCATCTCCGACAATTCTACAATTTATCCTAAAATAACTTTTAAATCTTTATAGATTGACATATTACAACTACACTGATAATATTATTGTAATTAGATATTTGTGGGAATCTTATGTAAAAATAGGCATTAAAAAATGTTTGTTCAATGCATAAGAAATACGCTTAATAAATTACTATATGGAGAGGGGTGTTGTTTGTGAAATCAGTGGGGTTAGACGTAGGATATGGGTTCGTCAAGGTAACGGATGGCAGCGTTGGCTATTCATTTCCAAGCGTAATCGGTGACCGCAGCTTGGATACATTTCAAATTGATATAAAGATGAACAGAACACCGGTAGACAATATGCAGATCAAGTATAAGGGCAAATTTTATAACGTGGGTAAGGCTGCAATTAAACATTCAAATTATTTGTATCGTGATCTTTCTTTAGCCCGCAATTATGGGAATAATTTTGAGATTATGTTTTTGATGGCCTTGAGCCTTTTATGCAATAAGAATGAAAATGAAATGAGAGTTGTAACCGGGCTGCCTCCCCAGTATATGCATATGGCTGAGGTCGCCAAAAACAGTTTGGTAGGAGATCACGAAATCACAGTTATGAGAGATAACAAGTTCCAAGACATGGAGATAACTTTAGCAGATTTGGATATCGTGCCTCAACCGTTAGGTACTTTTTGGTCGGAACACTTAACACAGGGGCAGAGCGGATATGATGTCACAGAAGGGTTAAAAGTTGGGGTTATCGATATAGGTTTTGGTACAACAGATTTGGCAATAATAGAAGACGGTGAATACATCCACGAAAAAAGCCTTACTTTACCCATAGGCATGTCAGCAGTCTATAAAGAAATAAGCAGCGAAATATTTAAAAAATATGGCATCAATAAAGAGGCTCATTCTTTGGACCAGGTAGTTATTAAAAGAAGAATCAGAATAGCTAATAAAGAGGAGGATATTTCCGAGTTCTTAAATGTATCATACAACAAAATTGCTGAGAACATTATCGTTGAAACAATTTCAAATTGGAAATATCGCGAATTGGACCAGATAATAATTACCGGAGGAGGAAGTCATGAATTAGGCAAACTGTTCTTACAATACTTTCCTCAGGGGGTATTGGCCAAAGAACCCTTTACCGCTAATAGCAGGGGATACTTGGCATGGGCAATGCATAAGGAGAGTTTTTAAAAATACTTAAATAATGAGGATGGGAGTGTGTGCTTTGGATAATAGTTATGCCGAAGATATCTATAAAACTTCAGCATCGGCATTTAAAGAAAAATTGTCCTATATAGGACTTTCTTTGCAAAGCAAGCTATCTCAAATAGTATTCATTGATGGAACTTTTAAGGGAAACATTGATACAGCTAAGCAAGTTGTCATAAAAAATAACGGAAATTTTTTAGGCAATGTTAAAGCAAAAGTATTACATGTTTCCGGGATAGTATTTGGTGATATTGATGTGGATTCTTTAATTATATATAACACCGGTAAAGTTTATAGTAACAATATTAAGTCAAACAAGGTCTTTGTTTATAACCATGGAATGTGTCTGAATAAAAATGGGAATCCGGACTTTGGCAGCAGTTTTTGTAACTTGATTGAAAACCTCATAGGTGAAACCAAGGGTGTTAAATCAGCTAAAACCAAAACAGAAGAAATAGTTCCTGATAAACCAAATCACAAGGTAATTGTTCCCGGTTTTTCAGAAATGGCTTTTACAGAGATCCAACCATATAAGAAACCTCCCGTTAAGATTAAAGAAAGAACCGATTTAAACAAAAGTAGCGAGATGCCGAATTTTGTAAATAGTTTTTGATAATTCATGGGTTGTTTAGATAGCAGATAACAAAAGATTTTAAAAATAAAAACTAACTGTGCAAACAGTTAGTTTTTGTATAAGGGGCTATTCCCATAGTTCATCCATTAGATTTTCAATATATTTTTTTCTGTTTTCTGTAGCCGCTTTATCGATAGTTATAATCTCCTTTTCAATCAGGAGAATATCACCCTCTTTTACGTCATCAGGCAGATTTTTTATTTCTATATCTATCATTTCTTTGTTCTCTTTTTCACATACTGCAAAATCACCTACAAACCTGTCAACAGTAACTTTCATCATATGCCGCCTCCAAACGTGCATTGTTTTTAGTTCTTTTCAATTATAAAATCTATATTTTGTCCATCGCTTATGGCGACAATATCACCATTTAAATCATTGCGGTATATTTTAATTCCTTTGGAATTGAGCTTTTCAATTATTTCTGCATGGGGATGACCATATTTATTGTCTTCACCTACCTGTATAATTGCATAGTCAGGATTCACTTTATCTAAAAACTCAACGGAACTGGAG
>JAAYKT010000072.1 GCA_012522255.1 Clostridiales bacterium | reverse complement strand
GCTTAGGATCAAAAACTCCTGACATAGAACTTTAAGATGTATAATATTAAGAAAGCGGGTGTTTTGAATGAAAGATGATAAGGAATTCTTTGAGGAACTGTTCAGCTGGCGTGACCTGGAGGATTTTTCACGTGCAATGCAAGTTGCAAGAACGGCACATGTCGGCCAGCTCCGGGATGAAGGCACACCATATATTGAACATATAGAAGGTGTTATAAAAATATTAAAAGAAGAACTGGATATACAAATTGATTCTGCCTTATCTGTGGCCGCATTACATGATGTACTTGAAGACTCAGATCGCTTTACTTATGAGGATCTGAAGAAAACTTTTGGTACTGTAATAGCTGATGGTGTATTATTACTTACAAAGAAAGATGGCCAGGATATGAAAACATACATGGAGAATATCCATAAATCTGATATTAAATGGCTGATGATAGTTAAATTGGCCGACCGTTTGCATAATCTCAGGTCTATCAAGCTTACCGGCAATCCAGAAAAAATTATACGCAAATGCAAGGAAACCAGGGATTATGTTTTGACTTATGCCCATAAATATCCGATAATAAAAAAGAAGTTATTATCTGAACTACAGGAGCTAGAAAGGAAGTATGGATAATCCCCAAGAGTTAAAAGAAGTACTGAAAAAGTTGATTTCAGACTTGACCGGCAATAATCCGCTTAAAGAAATTAAGCAGAACATGGAAAACATGTTTGGTGAAAATATTGCCGGTTTTACTGTTTTATCTCGAATAAAAGAACTCGATAGGGCGATAGAAAAAATTGATAGAAAGGGTTATACCCGAATCGATCAGTTTACGGATCTTGCTGGCATGAAAATCCTGACACGTAACATTTCGGATCTTTATAAATTTGTGGGCTACATTAATAATAACTATCAGACCATTTCGGCTGATGATTATATAAAACATCCTAAGAAGAGTGGTTACAAGGGTTATCATACCAACTTTAAATATAAAGGTTACAATGTAGAGCTCCAGTTGCAAACTTATGCTATGGCAAAAGCCAGTCAAATCACGCATGACAGATTTTATAAACAGATGCCTGGAAGCATCATCAGTAAGATTATAAGGCAACTAAAAAATATGCTTCGACCTTTCATGTATAATCCCCTTATAAACGGCTTGCAAAGACTTTTATTTGCACCGGTAATACCGCACCAGATTATATCCAGCCAGGGGCTAAAGGGCTACCGGCGTTACATTGAAGATAAGGCTCATTACAGCAAAATCGATTTTACTCCTAAGCCTGCCCCGCCCGTACAAAGCCAGGTGAAAGAACAAACGACTCATTATGCTTCAGAATCCGAAATTAATAGAATACATGAATCTGTAAAAAGTCATTACAAAAGTGAGTACCCGGCTATAAGTAATATTGGAACTGATACTTCACTTGCTATAAAAGAAGTGTGTGAACATTATGGCCGTAAATTATCTATACCGGAAATAAAGGAGCTGCGGCAAAGATTAGGCCATGAGATAGAAAACAACCCTGGAACGGAAAACAAAGAAATTTTTGAGAAGCTTGATAATATAGTTTCTGATTTAAAAACTGTAAACAGGCAGATTAAAAATGATCAATTGCAACAAGAGAACTCGCCAACTATTAAACGTGGCATTGAATTGGACTTATAGAAACTTTCGTGAAATATACTTTATTACATGATAAAATGTAATATAAAAGGATGTGGCATAATAGTGTCTCTGATTTTAAATATCAACGAAAACAAGAAAGACTGGGATTATTTTAAAACGGCCATAGATAAAGTTAAAAAGGACAATAAGTTCGATAAAGAAGAAGAGGCTATTAATTTCGCACGTTCATTCTGTTATTCAGTTGTTGGTAATATTTGGAGGGGCGTTGATCACAATGGAAAGTGGAAATGCCGGTATATTAAATTGCATAAGAGTAAACTTGACTTTTATTCGACAAAGTTCGCCAGAGAAATTTCCGATTACTTCCTTTCGTTGAATCTTATGGAATATGCCTACTTACTGGGCAATTTATATACGATGCTGCTACCGAATGG
>JAAYKT010000071.1 GCA_012522255.1 Clostridiales bacterium | reverse complement strand
GCATAGTATAAGTATAGGATATAATCTCCAGGAATAAATAAAAGTTGTAAATAAAATCCCTGATAGAACCCCAACAATCATGTATTTTTTAGTTATATCTTTATAAAATAATCCTCCGATACCGCTTTTTCTGGCGTAAGGGGTCATCCATATTAGGACTAACATAAGTGTTTTACCTAAAACGGGGCTGATTAATATTGCATAAGGTCTAATATTGGCAGATACAGATAGCATTAAAGATATGCGCATTACAATATCCATAAGTATAGCTATAACACCGTTTGTGCCGATCCTGCTATCTTTCATTATTTCCAACATTCTATCCTTATCCCTATATGACAGGAGCCCGTCGCATGTATCTGCCAAACCATCAATATGTAAAGCGCCGGTAATTATGATATTTGCAAAAACCCAAAACACCGTCGTAACCGTCATGTTGCCAAAAAAAGAAAAGAAATAAAAAGCAAGTAAATTAAAAGTCCCGATAACCAGCCCAACCAAAGGAAAATAAGGTAAGCCTTTCCCAAAGTCACCTTCTTTTGATACACTATTTCCTTTCAAAGGTATTCTCGTAAAAAAACGAACCATTAAAATAAAATGTTTCATAATTCTATCCCTTTATCTTTATAGGAATACCGCATACGGTCAAATATACTTCATCAGCACCTTCACCGAGTATCTGGTTTATCCTTCCATAGATATCCCTAAAAGCTCTTGCCACAAAATTTTCCGGCACAATGCCCCATCCGACTTCATTTGTTACCAATACAGCGGCAGATTTTGTTTTTGCTATCTCAATAAGCAAGTCATTAATCCTCGGAACCAATATATTTTCTACCTTATTGAAATCTCCAATATCCAAACCCGCCAAATCATAATCAAAATAATTCAGTATTTGATTTGTTACCATTACAGTTATGCAATCAAGAATAATACAATCATATTTGTCTCCCATATTCCTTATTATTCCTGCAATATCTTCAAAGCTCTCAATCGTCGTCCATTTTGAATTTCTTTTTTCTTTATGTTTTTCAATGCGATCCTTCATTTCATCATCAAAAGGTATTGCCGTTGCAATGTACAAAATCCTTTCACCGTATGATTTTGCCGTGGTTTCGGAAAAAGTACTTTTACCGCTTCTGGCTCCACCTGTTACCAAAATACATTTACCCATAATTCACCTACCTGATATCAATCAAAAAGCTGTCCGCTATCGATGCCTCTTCAAAGGTTGCCATATTTTCTGCAATGGCATTTGCAGCTTCTATTATGTTAAAAGCAAGCGCTGTCCCGGTACCTTCTCCAAGCCTCATATTAAGATTTAAAAAAGGTGACATTCCTAATTCTTTCATTATTACCATAAAACCGGGTTCTGCAGAACAATGAGACGGAAACATATAATCGGCAACAAAGGGATTTAACCTATATGCAAGCAAAGCGGAAGCAGCCGATATAAACCCATCAATCAAGATTGGCATTCTATAATATGCAGCACCAATAAAGCATCCTGCCATTCCGCCTATATCAAATCCCCCGACCTTTGAAAGTACGTCTAACGGATCACTGTTTACCGGTTTGTTAATGCTTATTGATTTTCTTATTATTTCTTTCTTCTTGACAAAGTCATTTTCAGTCAGACCGGCACCTTTACCTACCACTGCCTCAACATCGCACCCTATAAGCGACACAGCCAAGGCACTGCTCGTACTTGTGTTACCTATTCCCATTTCTCCCGTCCCCAAAAGTGAATACCCTTCATCAGCTAACTCACCCACTGTTTCTATACCCGTTTCCAAAGATTTTATAGCTTCATCATAACTCATAGCCGGACCTTTTGCTATATTCCATGTGCCTTTTCTTATTTTCTTATCAATTATTCCAGGATAAGAGATGTCCGCATTTATGCCAATATCAATTACTTTTATATCTGCCTTTGACTGTTTAGCCAAAATGCTGATGCCGGCTATTCCCTTTACAAAATTTATGGTTTGCGAAGCCGTAACGGATTGAGGGCTACTGCTTACACCTTCTTCAACAATGCCATTATCTGAGGACATAATTATGATACACTTTTTTTCCACCGGATTATGTAAGGATCCTGAAATACCTGAAAGTTTAATTGCTGCTTCTTCAAGTTTCCCTAAACTCCCTAAGGGTTTAACCAGACTATCCAACCTTTCTTTGGCAAGGGACATACTTTCATAAAATGCAGGCCTTATACCCAATAAGGTCTTTTCCAATAATTCCAATAACATTCGCCCTTTCCCATGAATTAAAAGCTCGGCTTTTTTGTCATATATCAAGCTAAGATTTATACGACTTTTATTATAATGTTTTACAAGGTTCGGGTCAACGGTGTCATTTATAGATAAGCAGAGCAAAAGAAGGTTATATTTGGTATAATCTAATTAATATTCAGTTTTAAAAATTGAAAGGAGGGTTGTTGATGTTACTGCTTAATAAAAACGATATGGAGAAAATTTTTTCAATGAGGGAAGCCATAGAGGCTTGCAAGTTGGCTTTCCAAACCTACTCAACGGGGGGAAGTGTCGTACCTCT
>JAAYKT010000008.1 GCA_012522255.1 Clostridiales bacterium | reverse complement strand
CCCCCTGGTTCTTGTGTAATTTCTTCTAACTGGTATAATACTATATATAACAAAAAAAGTTGCATCGAATGCTCTTGGAGTTGTATTATAGAATTGTACTTAAGAAAGGAAGGGTTTTTATATGAATGATAGCAAGCTAACAGCTATGCCGAGAAACGAAAAAGGCTATAAAGTAAGGAGAGGGAATTTCACACCTGCCGTTTTATACGGAAAGCATATGGATGCAAAAGCCGTGCAATTTGATAAAGTTGAACTAAATACTATAATAAGAAAGCATGGAGACAGGGCAAGGATTAAAATTGATTTTGAAGGCAGCGAAAGCCTTGGAATATTCAAAGAAGTAGCAAGAGACGTGTTGACCAGAGAGATATTCCACTTGGATATTCAGTTGGTTGATTTGACAGAAGAGTTAACACTGATTGTGCCTATAATATTACATGGCGCCGATGCTTTGACTCAGAAAAAATTGGTACTGCAGCAAAACCTTGCGGAAGTCCAGCTGACCGGGCGTGTTGACCAGATCCCCAACAGATTGGAAATAGACGTAAGTGCCATGGAAGACGGAGATACAAAAATTTTGGCAGACTTGGAGCTTCCCGAAGGCATAGTTTTTTCAGAGGATCCGGATACATTGGTTCTGGCAACAAGAATTCCGAAGATGACGGAAGAGGCTGAAGAAGAGGCTGAAGCAACAGAAGAAGCAGAGGAAACAACGGCTCCGGCGGAAGAAACTGAATCTGAAGAATAAATATGATTTAGGGGACAGTATGAGTAGTATCGGCACTCATACTGTCCTTTCTATAAAGGAGAGACAGATGGAAAAAGACGACAAATATATAATGATGACAGAAACTCCTATAACAAAACTAATTCCCAAGATTGCCGTACCCACAATAGTAAGCATGTTAATAACCTCCATATATAATATGGCGGATACTTTTTTTGTAAGTCAAATAGGGACATCTGCTGCCGGTGCTGTTGGTGTGGATTTTTCGCTGATGGCTATGATACAGGCTATAGGTTTTACCATTGCTATGGGCAGCGGTACTTACATTTCACGAAGCCTCGGCAGGCAGGACACAAAAAGTGCCGAAAGAGTGGCGGCGACGGGATTTTTTACTGCTGTATTTTTGGGACTTTTACTTGCCGTATTCGGATTATACAATATTGACAAACTGGTCGTCTTTTTGGGTGCCACGGAGACGATAGCTCCCTATGCAAAGGACTATGGCCGCTATATTTTGATAGGCGCCCCTTGGATGTGCGGTTCCTTTGTACTAAACGTGGCTTTGCGCTCCCAGGGTAACGCCGTCAGGTCAATGCTTGGAATAACAGCAGGCGGGGTTCTTAATATCGTTTTGGACCCCCTTTTGATATTCGGCTTCAATATGGGAATATCCGGTGCGGCCATTGCCACCATCATCAGCCAGTTCGTCAGCTTTATAATATTGATTATACAAACTAACTATATAGAAGGCAGCATAAAAATCAGGTTCACCAATATAGAGTTTTCCATTAAAGTTTACAAGGAAATTCTCAGGACAGGCCTTCCCACGTTTTACAGGCAGGGCCTCGCCAGTGCGGCATCCGTATTCTTAAACGTTGCGGCTTCTCCCTATGGTGACCCGGCGGTGGCAGCGGTTTCCATAACTACAAGAATAGTTATGTTTACTTACTCGGCTTTGATAGGATTTGGACAAGGATACATGCCCGTTGCAGGATTCAACTATGGAGCCAAAAAATTTGCCAGAGTCATGGAGGCTTTTAAGTTCAGCATCAAAGTAGCGACCATTTTCTTATCGGGGCTGGGAGTCATATTCTTTATATTTGCGCCGAAAGTCATAGGGGTTTTTCGGGCAGACGATTTGGAAGTTATAAGGATTGCATCGCGGACACTCAGATTCCAGTGCCTTGTTCTCCCATTGCATGCTTTTTCCGTAATAGTAAATATGTCTTTTCAATCACTGGGCTATGGCCTAAAGGCTACCATCGCTTCTTCAGCGCGGCAGGGGATATTCTTTATACCTGCTATCTTAATATTGCCAAAACTGTTTGGGCTGACAGGGGTTGAAACAGCTCAGGCCATTGCCGATGCTTTGACATTTTTATTAAACGTGACTTTGGTATTTGGACTTATCAAGGAATTAAAAGAAAAAAACCTTACAGAACTGAACGGAAATTTAGAACACCAGCCTCAGTAAAAATTTACCTACACATAGCTTCTTATTAAA
Source organism: Clostridiales bacterium (assembly GCA_012522255.1). GTDB lineage: Bacteria > Bacillota > Clostridia > Lutisporales > Lutisporaceae > JAAYKT01. The sequence goes on along the minus strand of JAAYKT010000008.1, from coordinate 2,283 downwards.
ATAGACCTATAAAGAAGAAAAGGACGATGACCCTGATTCGCCCTTTTTTGCTTTTAGAGTTGCATTCTCTTCAAATTAATAATTTTCTCTGCCTTTACAATCCCAAATATGCCTTTTTCACAATATCTGATTGCAAAAGTTCTTCACCGGTGCCTTCATAATATGAAAGAACTTTGCTTTTTATAAAAACTCTGCTAACTTATATTTTTCGAGCTGTTTAAATTTTAGCCTTAAATATATTTTTGCATTTTTTATAAAAACTTGTATGACAATATTGGTTCCACTCAACTTGCCAGTTTATTTCGCAGAATTTGGTAAGGTTTGGAGGAAAAATATAGTTTATGTAGAATAAGGTATTTTAGAGGTGGTTGACTTGGAAAAAGGGACAATCATAGGGAAATATGAGGTTAAGAGCACATTGTATGCCGATGAATTTCAATCGGTCTATATTTGTGAGCTTTTGGGGTTAGAGGACGGTAAAAGCTTTATTGTCAATGAATACACAGATGAGGAAATAATCAGCGAGACAAAGGATTCTTTTATCTATGATAAAGAAACCCTAAAGCTCATCGAGACCTTTGAATCTGAAGGAAAGTTTTATGCCGTTTTTCCCGGTATGATTGGCGCTCCCTTGGATGCGTATATTTCCAAGCATAATCTCACTATATCGGATAGAATGTATTTTGCAGACGGCATTTTCAAAAAGTTTATTGAAATAGACAGGTTGCATTATGCAATGCAACATACATTATGTGACTTAAAAAACCTTTCTGTTCAAAGCAGAAGATTTTTTCATTTCAACAATATATTTGCTTTTAAAAAAGAAAACCTAAAAGCTGATTCCACAGATGTAATTAAGGCAATCGGCCATTTGCTTTTATGCATATTTACCAATAAGGTTGATGCCGAAACAGAAAAAGATAAAGACTCTTTGCCGCCGGCAATATTGCCCATAACCGTTAAATGTATAGAAGGCGGTTATAATTCATTGGGGAAAGCTTATGCAGATTTTAGAAACACACTTATATATTCAACTTTTGTTGATTCCGGTTCCTTGGATAATCAGATAAGAGGCAGGATGGTCAGGGCACAAAAGAAAAAAAAGCATGCCATACCAAAGGCTATGGCGTTTCTACTCATATTATTGATATTGTTTGGCGGTGGGTTTTGGCTGATAAAAAACAAAGATATGATTACGGGACCAGGGAAGGGAATCAGCATTATAGGTAAAAAGAATAACCCCCCCATTGCGGATTTTTCCATCAGCATTAACAAAGTGTATAAAGACGATGAGGTAAAATTTATAGATAAATCTGTTGCTTCAAATCCCGGGGATGTAATTAAAAGCAGATTATGGACTATTGAAAAGGACGGTTCCGTTATCATGAATTCGGAAAAAGAGTTTATAACCTATGCATTTGATGAGACCGGCGAATACAGAGTATCCCTTATAGCGCAAGACTCAAGAGGTGTACATAGCAAACCTTTTACCCACAGCATCACGGTTTTGGACAAACCGGTGCTGCCCGTGGACGAAATACCGAGCCCCGACAATTCCTACGACAGAAAATAGCAACCAGGGGGACGGTTCTCCTGGTCGCTTTTTAAAGCTACTATATTAATTCTAATTTCTACCCAGTCCCCCGCGGTGACCGAAGCCGCCCCCACCTCGAACATCGCCGCCGGCACCCCGGCCAATGCCCTGTCTCTCGCCAATGCCCTGTCTCTCGCCGTTGAACTGTCCGCCGTTGAGTCGGCCACCCATGCCCATTCTTCCAAAGCCCATTCCCATTCTTTCGCCATCCATCATGCATCCTGAGCCGTCACAGTTCAACCGATTCTCCTCTATGCGGGATAAAATCTCGTCAGCCTTCTCTTGCGTTATTGTGCCGTCTTTGACCCTATCTTTTAATACGGCTTTTTTCATTTCCAACATTTCTTTTCTGAATTCTTCCAAGCTACCTGCATCCTTTGCCATTGTGCCATAAGTTTTGCCGGTTTCACGCCTTTCTGCGACAATCTTATCAACGGTTTTTCCAGTAACCGCTGCTAAAACCTCAGCAGGGGAATTATAAGCAGCCGCAAACACCATAATTGATCCGGCACTGAACACAAGCACCAAAATTCCAATCATCACCATTACTTTTCGTTTCGTCATTTCAATCACCTCCATAAAATCCTACCTGCGTGTGATTATATATTAACCGTTAATTGTGCCAAAATTATGTTTTTGTTTTGATATTTTTGAAAAATTTAAAATCGGGTAAAGATTTTGAATGATTT
>JAAYKT010000070.1 GCA_012522255.1 Clostridiales bacterium | reverse complement strand
TGTCAATACTTTATTTCAATTTGCATGAATATTATATATAACTTCAAAAAATCCATTACTTTTTTATTATGTCAATCATATATGCATGGTATCGTTTTCACATTCATAAGTTTTTTGAATCACAAAAACCACATGTGCGATAAAATAAAAAAATAAAAAATCTCACCCAAAAACCCGGTGAGATTTTATGCCCTAATAAATAATCGCTCTACTCATATCGCAGTTTTTTTCCAAAAAGCCGGAACAGGATTACAGCCACGATTATAACCGCGACAAGCATTAAAGAAAAGCCGAACGTTCCGCCAAACCTCTCTACCGCAACCCCCATTATAGCGGGCATACCCGATCCGCCGACCGCCGCGGCGGACATCATAGCGCCAATAACCGTATTGGGTGTCTTTGGAAACGGCTTAACGACCTCAACAATTAGAAACGGCCATACCGGCGCGAAGCCGAAGCCGATAAAAAAATATGATATGAATAATACTGATAAACTATCTGATAGAATCGCCAATAACGTAAAACCCGATGAAACCGCAATTCCATATAAACAAAACCTAACTTGTCCTTTGTTTACCCTACTGTAAATAAACCTGCCCAACAGCATACCCACCCAATAAACTGAGATGAACCGTGAAACATCCGCTCTTTGTTTCAGCAAATCTCCCACCCAGAAAACGACGCCCTCTTCCACTCCAACATATAACGACATAGCAATTAAAAATGCCATTAAAACCTTGCTATTAAACAGCTTCCCTAAATGTATTTCAGTACTAACTGTATTTTCTTTACTTACTAAGCCAACCTGAAAATGTTTAAATGTGATCCAACACACTATATATAGAACAATTACAAGATAATATGGTGCTCTCCAGTTTAATGAAAACACAGATAACGGAATACGCAAGAATGGACCAATCGCGGCTCCCATGCAAAAATACATCTGAGACAAGCTCATAATTTTACTTGCTTTATCCTGATTGTTCCTTGCTATTAATCCAGACAGAGTTCCTTCAATAACAGCAAAGCCTCCACCCGCCAATAATATCCCGGTTGCGAATAGAAATGCCGTGCCCGATAAAACAATTAATAACAGCCCGCACAACAAAACCCCGAAAGCTATCAAAGTTACAATAGTCTCTCCGATATGATCCGAAACCCATCCGAATACTGCGGGAAATAAAATTGAACCTATAAAATGAAGAGAAATTATAAGACCGATTATAACACTGTTAACACCGAACTCGCTGGTAATATCGGGAATAGCATTCTGATAAACGGAAATATAAGCTCCCGAAACAGCAAGTGTAAAATATATAAGTATGTTAAACTTGTTTATTCTCTTTTCCAAATCAATGCCCGTCTCATTTCTAATAAATTATCTATTAACGAATTATATATGGTTTATAGAAATTGTCAAATAAATGATTGCAAATGAAAGTATATGCATAATTCCGCAGCTAATTATGATTGATATGTCAAACAAACAGCAACTCATGGACATAAAAAG
>JAAYKT010000069.1 GCA_012522255.1 Clostridiales bacterium | reverse complement strand
ATGATAACTTTTTGCCTTGGTTCTATTATGTCTGGTTTTATTTTGAAAAAACGGCCACCCCGCAATGTACTATTGATTTCTGCAGTGCTATTTTTAATCGGCTTTTTTATGACTTCAAGAATAACGAATATTTGGGGACTATATTTATCCTACGGCGTACTATGCGGGTTGGGGGTTGGGCTTAGCTATAATGCAATACTTTCTACTGTACCAAAATGGCTGCCGGGAAGAGGTGGCTTTGCCACCGGGACTTTATTGATGGGCATGGGGCTTGGCAGTCTAATTTTGGGTATAATGGTGAAAAGGATAATGGATATTTATACATGGCCCTCTGCTTTCAGGATTTTGTCTGCGACCTTTTTTATTTTATTTTTTGCAGGTTCATTTTTTGTTAAAAACCCTGAGGCAGCCGGTCAAACTGTAAAAGAAAGAGACAGTGTAGGTGATCTACCTTTATTAGAAATGCTTAAGAATAAAGATTATTGGAGTATTTTTATTTGGTCTGTTATGGCCTCATCCATTGGCCTTGGTATTGTATCAAATTCAGGCTATATGGCAACAGAGGCAGGTGTGCATGAGAGTTCATTGGCTTTGATGGTAGGTATGGTTTCTGTTGGTAACGGTGCGGGAAGGCTTATTTTTGGCGCCGTAGTTGATAAAATCGGTGGCAAAAAAGCTATGGCCATGGGGAATTTAGTGTTCATTTTAGGATTGATCCTTGCAATAGCTTCAAGAAAGACAGGTATAGCCTTGTTTATAACTGTAGGATTCATTCTGGCCGGAGTAGGATATGGTTCTTCCCCGACTTTATCAGCGGCTCTTACAAAAAAAAGATTTGGGGAAAAGTATTATCCCCAAAACCTCAGTGCGATAGTTCTTGCTTTGATTCCCGCATCTATAATTGGTCCTACAATATCTGCTAATGTATATCAGCAGACAGGACAGTATATGAACGTCTATTTAATAATGCTTGGAATGGCGTTTTTGGCATTTCTGCCTGTTAAAATATATAAAGAAGATTAAAAGGCTAAATATCGCTGTAACTATCTATTATCTCAACAAAAGTATCATAATTATCTAAAAATAATTGTGTCATTACCGGGTCAAAGTGTTGGCCTTTTTCTTCTACAAAAAGTTTTTTTATTCTTTCGTGATCCCAGGCTGGCTTATACACCCTTGGGCTGGCAAGGGCATCAAACACATCGGCAATGGCGCTGATCCTGCCATAAGGATGAATCTCCTCTTCTTTTAGCCCTTTCGGGTATCCTTTGCCGTTCCATTTCTCATGATGTTGGCTCGCAATTATTGATGATGCTTTAATGATTTTTCTTTCAGAGTTTTCAAGAAGCTTATGACCGATGTTTGTATGTTCCTTCATATGGTCAAACTCTTCGTTGGTTAGCTTGCCCGGTTTCTTTAATATATCATCGGGGATAGCTACTTTTCCTATATCATGCATGGGAGAGGCCATCCTTATAAGCTCAGCCTCATCATCATCCATACCGAAAAGCCTGGCCAAAACTGCAGATATTTCAGCTACTCTTTTAACATGATTTCCCGTTTCTTTGGAACGGCTTTCACCTATTTCGGCCATTAAGAAAATGATTTCCTTTTGTGTTTTTTCTATTTCTTCATTTAGCATGGCATTTGAAATGGATTTTTCCGAATATGAGGCAACCATTTTTAAAATACTGATATCGCCTTCTGAAAAAGCCTCTGCTTCAGTCATTTTGTTGACTGCCTGGAAGGCACCCAATATACTGCCTTCGTTATCATATAGTGGAAGAGCCAACAACGCTTTGGTTCTATAGCCGGTCTTTTTATCCACTTCCTTGTTAAAGTTAGGATCGTCATAAGCATTATTGGTAAAGTATTCTGTTTCCGTACTTATAACATGACCCACGACCCCAGTGTTGGCGGGAATACGAATTTCAGGTATGCCATGTGCAACCTTTGTCCACAGTTCGTTTTTCTTTTTATCATAAATCCAAATAGTACAGCGGTCTGCAACGACAAGACGCCTGCCTAAGTCAGCCATCAAGTGAAGAAGGTTATCTAACTTTTTTTCATCCGCTATTCTCCCTACATATTCAAATAGTAGTTTCAGCTTTTCATCGGGGCTTAATTCTTCCTTGTAGGACATTGCTATTCCCCCTTTAGTGGAATTCCAATAAAAATAATATTGATATCAATTAATTCTAACTATAGCAGAAAAAAATATATCGTCAACAATTTACGACATATAAAGCCATAAGCTTTACTGTCCATATGTTGTTTCTTTAACTTTACCTTGTAACTTAGCAATCTCATCAAATACAATAAGCGAACCTATAATCTACATTGCATTATTAATTTAAGGGAAATTGTGGTTTTTTTAGTGAATCAATGTTAGAATATATATTATTATTCGACAATTTTAAATACAGAAATGATGACATATCAATTATTCTTTGTTACATTAAATTAAGATTTTAAAAGGGAGTGATTTTTTGGTTAGATTTGTAAAAGTCGTTGTTTTAATTATCATATTTTCTTTGCTCGCAAATATCCTGGCGTTTGCAGATAATACAACTCAACCTATTGTTTCTTCTCCTCTTATTGTGGGGACGGGTGAATTCGGAATGGGAGATGGCAGTGCTGAAGAAGCTGTATTTGGTTTTCCCTTCGGTGTTGCTTATTCAAAAAAAGCAGATGCATTGATCATTGCAGATACACAGAATCACAGAATATGTTCGTTGAATTTAAAGACTTTAAAAATATCTACCATTGCAGGATTCAGTAAAGGTGTTGACAGGTTTGGATTTCCCGGCGGTGGATATGTGGACGGAGTTGTCAAAAAGGCAATGTTCAACAGGCCAAAAGGTGTGGCTGTAGCCGAAAGCGGAGCTATTATAGTTGCCGATACAGGAAATCATGCTGTCAGACAGATATATAATGGTAAAGTTACGACAATTGCAGGTGGGAAGACCGCGGGGTATCAGGATGGAAAAGGAATAAAAGCCGGCTTTCAGGGGCCTTCAGGTATTACATTAAACGATAATGGTATTATTTATGTCTCAGATACACTGAACAATGTAATAAGAAGGATTGACACATATGGAAATGTAACTACTTATGCCGGTAAGAAAGATGATAACAGTATACTCAACGAACCTGTAGGAATAGCAATTGATAAAAAAGGTAACCTCTATGTTGCCGACAGCGGAAACCACCAGATAAAAAAAATAACCGGCAAAGATAAGATTGAGATAGTAGCAGGTATACATTTCTCCAAGGATTTGGAAAGCGGATACTGGTCAGGGGGCTATATAGACGGTAATGCAAAGGCATCGTATTTCAATTTTCCAAAAGGTATATCAGTCAAGGAAGACGGAACTGTCTATGTTACCGATACATACAATCATGTGTTGAGAGAGATAAAAAATGATACTGTAAGCACTGTGGTTGGCGGCGGTGTTGCAGGAAACAAAACCGATGACAAGCATATTACGTATTTCGACGGCCCCGCTGGTGTAACGTACGTAAAAGGAACACTGTTTATTGCAGATCAATGGAACAACAGAATCATAATCATACCGGACAAGGATAAATATTTAAATCCTATAAAAATAGGGGAAGATGTTGAAACACACGCTTTTATTGATAACAAAAAAATTGAATTTTTAGATGTAATGCCTTTATATATCGCCGGGGAATTGAGAATTCCTATACGTGCGGTGGGAGAAACTTGGGGAGCTGAGGTTTTATGGAATCAGGAGGAAAAATCTGTTACATTGCTAAAAGGAGACAAGAAAGTTGAACTTTTTTTGGATAAAGGGGAATTCACAATTTACAAAGGAAGATCAATGGTAAGCTCGGAAATATTAGAGAATAAACTTGGTTTGAAAGTAGTACAGGTAGAGGGACAGAATATTATTTCAATTGAATCCAACTGAGTGCAGGCTATTACATATTAGCAAGGGGTTGGCTTAATGGGTCTAAAAATAACGTTTTGGGGAGTTCGCGGTTCTGTGCCCACTTCCGGTAGGGATACTGTTATATATGGAGGAAACACTCCTTGTGTACAGGTAGAAACTGACAAAAGGAACCTTATTTTTGATGGGGGGACAGGTATAGTTAAGTTAGGGGATAAAATGATCGAGGAAAAAGGCGTTAAGGATACTGATATTTTTTTCTCTCATATGCATTGGGATCATATACAAGGTTTGCCTTTTTTTACACCTTTTTATTACCCGGGAAATCACTTTAGGCTTTATGGTCATGATGGTGATAATAAAACATTAAAGGAAATCATAACAGGGCAAATGGTTCAACCTTATTTCCCGATAACTATGGAAATAATGAAAAGTGAGATTCTATTCAAGGGTATAGAACCGGATATGGTGATGGATATGGGATACGGTGTCATTGTAAAGACCTTTGCATTGGATCATCCCGGCGGAAGCCTCTCCTATCGTATCGAATCAGGTGATAATTCAGTTGTTTACTGCACTGATACCGAAACCTTATACAATGATAGTAGAAAAAAACTGATAAGGT